>JALOTO010000045.1 GCA_025457845.1 Thermoplasmata archaeon
ATGTCGATGTACTTCTTCCCGTCTGCGTCCCAGACCCAGACGCCTTTGGCCTTCGAGATCACCACGGGGAGCGGATGGTAGTTGTGCGCGCCGTAGGTCCTCTCGATGTCGATGTAGTCCTTGGACTTCATTCGTTCATCTCTCCTTGCGGGCCGAGTAGGCCCTCGTCGGGCCTCCGAAAGCGCTCGGCCCTTAAAAACATGGTCCGCTCAGCCGGCGGGTGGTCGTGGTCACGGCAACCTGTGGCCCGTCATCAGCCAGACGGTCGCCGAGGAGATGGATGCGCCCCAGAACAGGGCCAGGAGGACCGCGACGGTCTCCGACGCGGGGCCCGTGCCGGAGGCACCGACCCCCAGACCGAGCAGGAACACCGCGGACGAGAGGGCCCATCCGGCCCTCCCGAGGGCGTTTGACCGGTACAGGGCGATGGATATCAGGCCGATGGAGGCCTCCAGGACCAGGAAGAAGGAGACGGAGACCACAGTATGCAGGTCGCCGTAGTCCTCGGTGAAGATCCCGACGCTGACGAGGAGGATCCCCGCCGACGCCAGGACCATCTTGCCGGTGGCCGATGTGGCACTCTTTGGGAGCAGCTGACCCAGGCCGGACCACGCGAACAGCGACATCAGCACTCCGGCGCATATCACCGCGGAGTTGAACGCCCACGCACCCGGGCCGACCCCGAGGTCGCTGAGGTAGTCCTCGAAGAAGTCATATCCCGAGTCGATCGACACGGCCACGGAGTAGAGCGCGAGGAAGGAGATGCAGGAGAGCAGGCCGAAGGATGCGCCGAGAACGGGTGAAGGAGATCTCATCGTCCCGAAACGGGATTCGACCTCCGAGGCCATAAAGATGCCCGCCCCTCGCGCCAGCCACGAAGGTTCTGCATGAAACTCGACCTGTTCCCCGAAGCGTACCTCCGGAAGGCGTGGCGGGGATCGGTTCCTTGGTCATGGGCGAGTAGATTGGCGCTTATCTGAAGCATACGGGCGGGAGCTGGAAGCATGCCTCAGCCGCGTCAGTTGTTCGGTTCCGTCGGGAGGGCCTTGACGACGCCGTACACCGGCTTCGGCACGTCGATCAGGTCGTCGTCAGACTGCTCCTCTATCCCCGGGGGCCCCCTTAGCGCGAAAACCTTCTCGGGCCCGCTAGGGTCACCACTGTAGAGCCGCTTGTAGGCCAACGACATCGCCGAAAGGACCGTGACGACGTACGCCAGCGCCACCAGGAGCGAGACCTGCCATACGACCGACCAGACCGACACAATGATGAGGACCGACACTATCGCACCGATGACGACGGCGGAGACGAGGGAGACGATTGGCTCCCTGTCGTTGCTCGAGACGCCTATGTTGGCATAGTTGACGTGGCGCGCGATGTCGCGCACCTCGTACCTGGCGACGAATGCGAAGGAGACCGTCACGGCCGCGCCCCCGACCACGAACATCCAGTGCAGCAGGTCGGAGGTCATGAGGATGCCGATGCAGACCGGCAGGAAGAGGAGCAGGAGGGCCCCTGTCGTCCTGGCTCCTTTGAAGAGTTTTAGCTGGGCGGGCATGATGGCCTTCCCCATGGTCCTGGACACGATGGCTCCTGAGAACTTCGCGGATGGCGGCATGGCCCTCGCCACGGCCATCGCGAGCCTAGCCGAATGCTTCACGAGCGGGGTCGATATCGCACTCATGCCGAAGCAGAACAGGCCTGCGAAGGCGTTCAACTGGGCCCCCATCGTCGCGCCCTTCACACTGCTGCCCACGCTGGCGTAGAGGACGGATTCGACGCCTCGACCGCAGAGGCTCGTGCCTATGGTCGCCGAGGCGCGCGAGGAGAACCCCATGAAGTAGGAGACGGCGGACATCACCAACCCCTCGTACATGACGACCAGAGGTATCGCGAGGACGACCATCCACGCGGCCGTCCCGAACATCGCGGGGTCGATCATCATGCCGAAGGACGTGAAGAATATGGCCACGAAGGCGTCCTTGAAGGACTCGAGCTTCGACTGTATCCGCTGGGAGACCTTGCTCTCGGCCAGGATCATCCCGACGAAGAACGCACCTATGATCGCCGGGACGCCCATGACCGCGGCGAGCCCCGACGTCAGGAACACTATCCCGAGGGCGAACAGGATGAACAGCTCGTCGTTCTCGATGCTGTTGAAGAACTTGACGACACGCGGGATGGCCCACATTGCTATCCACACGAAGAACGCGTAGAACGCCGCCATGCCGAGGAGCAGCCTGCCGTAAGCCACCGGGTCCGCATCAGGCTGGACGATCATCCCGCTGGTGACGGACAGGATGAGCATTGCAATGAAGGTCTCGACCACCACAAGGCCTATGAGGAACTCGACCTCGGGGCTCGACATCCGCTTGAGGTCGAACAGGATCTTCATCGCTATGCTCGTGCTGCTCATCGCGATGACACCCGCGAGGAATATGGAGTCTATCAGCGGCCAGCCGAGGAACGACGCGAAGGTGAACCCGACGAACAGCCCGACGCTCGTGTCTATGACCGCGAGGATAATCGCAGGGGTCCTGGTCTTCTTCAGCTTGGAGAATGAGAATTCCAGGCCGACGAAGAACATCAACATGATGAGGCCGACGAAGGAGAGTATCCCTATCAGGGTCATGTCCGAGATCAAGCCGTGGTACTCCATGCCGAAGACCTCGATGCTGATCTTCGGCCCGATCAGGATGCCTATGACGATGTAGCCGATCATGACCGACTGGCTGACCCTGCCGGCCACGGTGGCCGCGATGAACGCCAAGAGCATTATGGCGCCGAGCTGGAAGAGTATCTCGGGGTCGGAGATCATCTAGCTTGCACGTCCGCTTCGCTGAGATATGATGCACACTGGAGACTATCCGTGCGCCCGCATCCCATCCGGTCGAGCGCATCGCCCTGGTGCGTACTTATAGATTGCCGATGGCCCTGGGTAGCCAGTCTAACACCCGTCTAGTAGCTGAAAGCTACTAGGCTCAGCCCGTTCCGACGGCGAAGAGCAGGATGATGTAGATCACGTAAAGCGAGCCCGAGGTGAGCATGACCTTGTAGTCGATGAAGTTCCTCACCCTCACGTTGTAGTACATCCATCCCGCGGCCACTAGGGCGATCACGATGCTCACGATGTTGATCGGCTCGAGGGACCACTCCGTGAAAAGCAGCCCGATGCTGACAGGGATGCTGCTCTGGAAGACCATTGCCCCTGTGATGTTCCCGAGGGCCAGGGTGTCCTTGGAGCGCCAGTACCAGATGACGCTGTTGAACTTCTCAGGGAGCTCGGTCGCGATCGGGGCTATGAGGAATGCGAGAACCATGGCAGGTATCCCGACGGATGTCGACACCTCCTCAACCTCCGTCACGAAGAGCTTCGCACCGAGTATGATGCCGAGGAGCGCTGCGATCACCTGGAGAACGATCAGCGTCATCCCGATCCCGCCCTTGGAGGGCGGCACCCTGCAGACCTTCGAGAGGTAGAGCATCGGGCACGACCCCTCCTTGGCCTCGCAATCGTCCTTGAGGGTGCGCCTCACGTAGAGGATGTAGGCCAAGAGCAGCAGGCCCGCGAAGCCATACTTGATGTAAGTCGCGTCGAACATGTCCTGGGTCCCGAGCAGGCCTGCAACGAACGCTAGGGAATAGGCTACCATGAAGTAGAGCAGGTCGCGCTCGGCGTGGTCCTTGTGCAGCACGAGGTTCGGCTTGCGCTTACCCTTCTTGTATGTGTAGTACACCGCGACGCCGCCGATGAACATCGCGAGGGTCCCGAGCATGAACGGCGCCCCGAGGATTGCGCCCTCCCCGATCTCCTCGCCGTGACCGTTGCTGCCCATGAAGATGGCGATCATGGGGATTATGGTCTCAGGCATGGCCGTGCCGACAGCCGCCAGGATGCTCCCCGTCGCCGTCTCGGCCAGTCCCAGCCTCAGCCCGAGCCATTCGATCCCGTTCGTGAAGACTTCGCAGCTGAGCAGAATCACTAGAAGGGATGCGATCAGTATGGCGATGTTCGCAATCTCGACTGCCATGCCAGCACCATCCCCCGCCTATACAAAGTCCCTACTTAAAGGATTCTCAGGGACTGCCAGGCAGGCCCGGCCAAGGATGGTGACGATAATCATTAAGTAATGACACTGGCTGACATGAGCAGATGTTCGGATTCCTGAGATCCAGGGGTTTCAGGACCCCTTGGCACCTGAGGGCACTCTACATATCCACGTTCCTGCTCCGCATGGCGTTCGGCGGCCTCCTGCTCCTGATAGCCGACTATATCCCGTTCCAAAGTGACTACGAGGCGCTCTTGAACGTCGCGATCGTAGCAGTACCGTACCCGCTCGCCGAGATGATCACTGCGAACTACTTCGGGATCCTGAGCGACCGAATCGGGAGGAAATCGGTCATAGTGTTCGGCACTACCCTCGCGTGCATAGTGGTCGCCCTGTACACCCTGTCCAACAACGTATGGTACCTGACCTTCCTGCACGGGATACATGGGATAGGCGCGGCTGCGACGGTCGCACCCGCCATCGCCATGATAGCGGACCACGCGGACAAGTGCGACCGTGGCAGGCAGATGGGCTGGTTCGACTACTCGACCTTCCTCGGCTACATACTAGGGGCCGTCGTGGGAGGCTTCATGATAGACTACACTGGATCGAGGCTGGGGTTCCTCATCATCGCACTGATGCTCGCCGCCTCGGCCATCATGCTGCAGGCCCTGGTGCACAAGGAACCGGCACGGGCGGGATCGCACATCGCTGCTGGCTTCCAGGAACTGAAGACCGTCTTCCGAATCCGGGAGATCAGGCTGATGTTCCCCATATGGCTCATAATCGCTACCCTGCTCGGCCTGGCCATCACATACCTTCCGAGGATACTGCTGAGCGCGGACGTCTCGGGCTCGACCATAGGGATCATGTTCGCCGCGGCCGGGGTTGCCCTGGGCCTCCTGCAGCCGTTCTGGGGCAAGGTCTCGGACATCGTCGGAAGGATACCCGTCATGGCCTATGGCGTCTTCAGCATCTTCGGCATAGCCATCATCCTCGTCTTCTTCCTCGACTCGGCGTTCACCGAGACCGACGGGGTCATCGAGTACCACCTCGTCGGACTGATCCCGCTGGCAATATTCGGCCTCGGAGCGGGGGCGTTCGTCCCCGCGGCCTTGGCTATGATGGCGGACTCTACCAACGAGAGGAATTACGGCGCCACCATGGGCCTGTACTCCTTCGCGCTCGGCTTCGGGGCGTTCATCGCAGAGGCCCTAGGCCTCGGCATAATCGTAGCCAGCGGGGACGAGAGGGCGCCCGCGTGGATACTCTACTTCGCCGCAGGCCTCATAGCGCTCGCGGTGGTCCTCATGGTGGTGTTCTTCCTCTCATCCATGCTGAAGAAGTGGTTCGCGGGGAGGAAAGTGGACCCGGGATGATAGAGGTAGACGGCTCTTACGGAGAAGGCGGGGGTCAGGTCCTAAGGACGGCGGTCTCGATGGCGGCCGTACTCGGGAAGGATGTCCGGGTCGACAACATAAGGGCGGGTCGACCGACCCCTGGCATGATGGCACAACACGTCACCAGCGTCGAGGCGGTGGCGCAGATCACGGACGCCCAGGTCGACGGGCTGCACACGGGCTCGAAGGAGATCGTGTTCAGGCCTGGGAAGCTGGTCGGGGGCGAGTTCGAGCTCGACGTCGGGACCGCCGGGAGCATCCCGCTGGTCATCCAAGCGTGCATCCTGCCGGCCGCGCTCTCGAAGGGGGCGGTGTCCATGTTGATCCGCGGGGGGACGGACGTCAAGTGGTCCCCTCCGGTCGACTACCTTGCCCTGGTCCACGTACCCCTGGCAGGGATGTTCGGGCTGCATTGTGAGATAGACGTCGTCCGCCGCGGCTTCTATCCTGAGGGAGGAGGCGAGGTGAGGGTGGAGATCCCCCGCGTGGGCGGGCTGACAGGCGCGCGGGCGGCTTCGAGGGGAGAGGTGACCGGCATCGAAGGAATCGCGCACTCCCAGAACCTCCCTGAGCACATCGCGACTCGGATGAAGCATGCCGCGATGAAGCGACTCATCGACACGGGCCAAGTACGGATGACCACCGACATCAGGAGGGGGCGGAGCACCGGGACCGGCATCACGCTGGCCGCGAAGTGCGAGAACACGGTCATCGGCGCTGCGGCTCTCGGGGAGAAAGGGGTCCCTGCGGAGAAGGTCGGGGAGAGATGCGCGGACGACCTCGTGGAGAGCCTCGCCTCAGGCGCGACCATCGACGAGCACGCGCTCGACCAGGTGCTGACGTACATGGCGCTGGCGAGCTCGCCCTCCTCGTTCCTGGCTGAGGATGTGACCCCTCACGCCGAGACGAACATGTGGGTCATTGAGAGGTTCCTCGGACGGAGGTTCGCCAGGAGACAGGTCGGCAAGCTCGTGGAGGTCTCCACCGTCTAGCCGTACATCTCGGGCCTGGGGGGGCCGCGGTCGTCCTTGGTGACCACGGCCTGCTTGCGGATCTCCTTGATGTGGGCCTCGATGCGCTGGGCCTCCTCGAACAGGGGCTTCGCATCGAACTCGATCCCGAGGAGGATCCTGTCGATGGCCTCGAGGACGAGGGCGGCGGCCTTCGCGTCAGGGAAATCTGGATGGGCCTCAGCCAGGAGGGTGACGACGTCGAAGTCGCGTTTCCTGCCCTCGTTGAGCAGTACTCCTGCGACGCCGGATATGACCCCTTCCTCGAATGACTGGACCTGGTGCTGCTTCAGGAGCTCGCGGGTCCTCACCGTGCTCGATATGCCGAAGACCACATCGGATATCTGGGCGCTCTCCCTCAGCTCGGGGTCGACCACAAGCCCCTCGGGGGAGACGATCATCCGGCACTTCTGGTCGACCGCCCACTCCACCAGGGCCTTGGCGATGGGGCGTATGAGGTTCGCCGGCGCCTGGAACTCGGATATGAACGCGACGATCTGGTCGCCCTTCTTGCCCTTCTCCCCTGCATATATCCGGACCGGGCTCAGGGGCTTGGAGTCCCTGATCAGGGAGACCGTGGGGAACTGGGGCGAATCCATGATGCCGATCTGCTCCATCTCGAATATCTTGATCAGATAGTTCGCCGCGATGGAGCTCACAAGGCCTACGCTGGGGAACCCATCGATTATCGTGGCGTTCCTGAGGTCCTTGCGTTTGAACTCGTAGATCTTGATGTCGTCTCCGTCCATCGGGGATGAAATGAGATGATTCACTTATAAGGATTGGCTGAAGCCGGTCCTGTCCCCGCGCCAGTACTGGGACCGGAGGTCTCTGGCCCTAGATGCGAAAGCTTCTTACTGGGCAGAGGCATCTTGATTGGACGACCTTGAAGGTAATCATCAACTGCGCCATGTCAGCAGACGGGAAGATCGCCCTCAGATCGAGACGCCAGACCGCGATCTCTGGAGACGAGGACCTGAGGCGCGTCCACAAGCTCCGGAACTCATGCGACGCCATATTGGTGGGCGTCGAGACCGTGCTCAGCGACGATCCCAAGCTGACCGTCAAGGAGAAGTACGTGAAGAAGCCGAGGAACCCTCTGAGGGTCGTCCTCGACTCCAAGGGAAGGACGCCGAACGACGCGCAGGTCCTCAACGGCGCGGCCAGGACGATCATAGTGACCAACGAGCGGTCGAGGAAGACCTTCCGGAACGCTGAGGCTCTCAGGTGCGGGAAGAAGGAGATAGATCTGCCTAGGCTGCTCGACGCCCTCGAGAAGATGGGAATAGGATGCCTTCTGGTCGAGGGAGGGTCGCGAGTCATCTGGTCATTCCTCGAAAACCGCCTCGCTGACGAGGTGAACATCTTCATCGGCAGCATGGTCATCGGCGGCGACGAATCCCCGACCCCGGCCGGGGGCGAAGGGGCGATCGACGAGAACGGGATCATCCCTCTCAGGCTCAAGTCCTCCAAGGCACTGGGCAACGGCATCCTGCTTACATACGAGGTGGTCAAGTGACATCCCCTGAAGCGACACCGAAGTTCGTGGCCGACCACATGCTCGGCTCCCTCGCCAGGTGGCTGAGGATGATCGGCTACGACACAGTCTACGAGAAGAAGCTGGACGACGCCATGATCGCGACGATGGCGAAGGAGCAGGGCAGGTTCATACTCACCAGGGACAAGGAGCTCGCCAAGGAGCCCATCGCCTTCCTCGTCGAGCCCGACGACCTGGAGGAGCAGCTCAAGGCCGTGGGGCAGAAGTACGGCCTGAGGTTGAACGAGGCGACCATCAGGTGCTCGTCGTGCAACGGCGATCTCGTTGACCTCCCCAAGGAGCAGGCGAAGGGCGAGGTGCCCGAGGGGGCGTACTCCGGGAACGACAAGTTCTGGAGATGCGCCAAGTGCGGGAAGGTCTACTGGAAGGGGACGCACTGGAGAGGCATAATGGAGAGGCTGAAGAAGCTCAACCTAGCTTAGCCTCTGTCCCGTGAAGGTGCTCGCTGATTATCTTGCCGCTCGATGAGTTCACTATCATCGCACCGCCCTTGCCCTCGATACACCAGACGGGCAGGTAGACAAGCCCCTTGCCCTCGATGGGCATGGACTCCTTCAGGCCCTTCTTCCGTTCTATGATCTCCGAGTGGCCGAAGTCCTTGACGGTCTCGAGCAGGGACCGCGCCTCCTCCTCGATCGACTTGACCGCCGCGGCCCTGGCCTTGTCCTCGTCGATCTTGGGCTCCCGCCTAGCGTGCACGATGTCTATGTTGTCAACGAGTTCGAAGCCCCACCGCCAGGTCTCCACCTGGCCGGTCAGGCCGTTGACCGCGACGATGCCGGCTCTCTGCTTGCCCTCGCCGATCTCGAGGACGTAATGGAACAGATAGTGGGGGACGAGCTCCAGCTCGAACTTGTACCCCTGGACCTCGTGCCTCGCGATGTGCTTCATGTCCTCGAGCGTGAAGTTCGGCTTGACGATGCGCTCGGCCCTCTCCGTGGTGCTCTCGACGATGACTGGGATGGCCTGCTCAGGAGGCTCGAAGGGCCGCTGTGGAGATTCGTCCGAGATGACATCGTCCAGGAGGCTGTGGCCCTTCCCGTCCGAGAGGGTCTCGAGCTGAAGGCTCCCCACCTCGTGCTCGATCTCCTCCCTGCCCCAGTAGTGGACTCCGTTCTTCTGGAGGAAGGCCTGGACGCCCTCGTCCGCCCTGCTCAGGGAGGCGACGACCTTCCGGCCGGAGAAGCCTGCGACGTTCTTCACGAAGTCCCGCGCGTCGTCGATGAGCATGTCCCCGGACGCCATGACGACCACCGAGATGTCGGGGCGTCGGCCGTAGACGTAGCCGTCCCTCTCATCGACCTCGAAGTCCCTCGACTTCAGTATCTCGACAAGATGGTCTTTCAGAGTGACCAGTCCGCGCCCCCCGTGATGACCTTGAATGCTAGGACCGGATAAAAGGGTTGTGAGGCCAGCTTCGCGAAAGGTAGATAGGCGCCGCGCGCCGTACCAATCGGTCGAGAGGCACCGTCATGCACCCGAGGCTAGTCGTACCGGTCATGTTCTTCGCTGCGGGCATCGGCCTCATCGGCCTTGCCGTCGCACAGGGGGACGCGGATGTCTCGCTCTTCCTCGTGTTCCCCGTCTTCTCAGGCAGCAGCGCGACCTTCGTCCTCGGGACCGCGTTCATCCTCCTCAGCTTCGTCTC
>JALOTO010000046.1 GCA_025457845.1 Thermoplasmata archaeon
GACCGACGTGGTCTGGAGGGGGTTCCCCGTCATCCCGGGCAGCGGGCTCGAGGTCGCGAGGAGGTTCGAGGAGCACGACGCGAGGAAGCGGCACGAGACTCTCCTGAGGGAGGTCCATTCTCACGAGTACCACGAGGCCAAGGGGTGCAGGTGCGGCGAGATGCTGCGCGGGATCGCGAGGAGCGAGGAATGCCCGCTCTTCGGGAACAGGTGCACCCCCTCGACCCCGGTCGGTCCCTGCATGGTCTCCCGCGAGGGGAGCTGCTACATCGCCCACAGGTACCAGAGCAGGATGAAGGGCTGATGCGCCGGGTCATATACCGAGGCACTGACGTTCGGAACGGCCCGAGGGGTCGGCGCTCCCCGCCTGCTGGCCGGCGGTGGGACCGCTGAAGGCCGTTCTTCGGGCCTCGTTTCGAGAGGGGCGTCCGTCGACGGTTTCGAGAACCGTCGATTATACGAATTTCGATTTTCGTGCATATTATCTGCAAGAAAAACTAAAGCATCCTAGGGAGATGCTTAACGAATATCGTTTGCACCGCTGCGCTTTTCGAAATTGACGCGGCGAAACCTATATTAACGGCCTCTCGATTATCGGTCAACCGTCGGAACTGACTAGAAGAGTGGACGCGCTGGACCAACCACTGGCGCGCCCGGTGGGGCACTCGTTCCGGCGCATCCTACGATTTGCCTGAGCACGAGGAGGGGGAAAGTGACCTCGTCCGATTCGCAACACGAGAACAAGAACAAGGATGGTCCCGCGAAGCCGAGGGTCGGGGTGTTCGTCTGCCACTGCGGCAGCAATATTGCTGGCGTTGTGGACTGCGGCAAGGTCAGGGAGGTCGCCGAGAAGCTCCCTGGCGTCGTCGTGGCGAAGGAGAACAAGTACACCTGCTCCGACCTCGGCCAGGAGGAGATCGTCAAGGCGATCAAGGAGAACGGCGTGGAGCGCGTCGTCGTCGCATCCTGTTCACCCCGGCTCCACGAGCCGACCTTCAGGGCATGCATCCAGAGGGCCGGGCTCAATCCCTATCTTCTTCAGATGGTCAACATCCGTGAGCAGTGCTCATGGGTCCACGCACACGAGAAGGAGAAGGCCACCGAGAAGGCCAGCGACCTCGTGCGCATGGGCGCTTCGAAGGCCGCCAGGCTCGAGCCTCTGGAGGCCAGGGAGGTCCCCGTCGAGCCGTCGACCCTGGTGATCGGCGGCGGGGTCGCAGGCATACAGGCCGCCCTGGACCTGGCCAACATGGGCTTCAAGGTCCACCTCGTCGAATCGAAGCCGAGCATAGGCGGAGTCATGGCCCAGCTCGACAAGACATTCCCGACGGGGGACTGCGCCATCTGCATACTCGCCCCCAAGATGGTCGAGCTGTCCAGGCATCCCAACATCAACCTGCTCTCCTACTCCGAGGTCGAGGAGGTCAAGGGGTACATCGGCAACTACGACGTGAAGGTCAGGCGCAAGGCCAGGTACGTCGACGAGGAGAAGTGCGTCGGCTGCGGCGTCTGCGTCGAGGCATGCCCGGTCAAGGTCAAGAACGAGTTCGACGAGGGGTTCGGACTGAGGAGGGCCATATACGTCCCGTTCCCGCAGGCCGTCCCTCTCAAGTACACCGTGGACAAGGCGAACTGCCTCCACTTCAAGACCGGCAAGTGCCAGCTCTGCGTGAAGGCGTGCATGAACAACGCGATAGACCACAAGATGACGGACCAGGTCATCGACCTCAAGGTCGGGACGATCATAGTGGCGACGGGTTTCGAGACCTATGTCCCGAAGAAGAACGGGGTCTACAAGTACTGGGAGTACGAGAACGTGATAACGGCCCTTGAGCTGGAGAGGCTCCTGAACGCATCGGGGCCGACTGGGGGGCACCTCACCAGACCTTCCGACGGTCAGGTACCCAAGCGCGTGGCGTTCATCCAGTGCGTCGGGTCGAGGAACAAGAAGATCGGGAACAACTACTGCTCGCGCGTCTGCTGCATGTACGCGATGAAGAACGCGCAGATCATCAAGGAGCACTATCCAGACACGGACATCGCCGTCTACTACAACGACATCCGCGCATTCGGCAAGGGCTTCGAGGAGCTCTACCACAGGGTCAGGGAGGAGTACGGCATCGAGTTCATCAGAGGCAGGCCGGCCAAGCTCACCCTGAACAAGACGACGAAGGCGGTCATGATCCGGGCGGAGGAGACCCTTCTCAACAAGATCACCGAGAGGGAGTTCGACCTCGTGGTGCTCTCCACCGGACTCATACCGTCGGAAGGGACCAAGAGGATCGCCAAGACCCTCAGCCTGACGGTCAGCCCGGACGGGTTCCTGGCCGAGGCGCACCCCAAGCTCAGGCCCGTGGACACGGCCATGGACGGCATATACCTCGCCGGCTGCTGCCAGGCACCCAAGGACATCCCTGACTCCGTCGCGCAGGCCAAGGCCGCCGCGTCGTCGGCGGCTCAGCCCATGGCGACCAAGAAGGTGAGGATCGAGCCGCTCACTGTCACGATAGACGAGGAGGCCTGCGTCGGCTGCGGCCTCTGCGTGGAGCTCTGCCCCTACGGGGCCCCGGAGCTCGCTCAGGGCGAGAAGGGCGGCATGAAGGCGCACATCATAGAGGCGCTCTGCCACGGCTGCGGGACATGCGCGGCGTCGTGCCCGCAGAAGGCCATCACCGCCAAGCAGTTCACCGACGACCAGATATCGGCCGAGATCGTCTCCGCGCTCGCGCCGGAGAACGGGGCTCAGGCACACAGAGGACACCACGGCAAGAAGGATGCCGAGGCGGGGGTGTGAGCATGGGCGAGGCGGAGAAGACATTCCTCAGCGGACTGCACGAGAAGCTGGTCGAGGACAAGGTCATCGACGAGTCTCAGATTGACCGGGACTTCGCCAAGGAGATCGTGAAGTACGGCGGGAAGGACGTCATGACCTGCCTGCAGTGCGGGAACTGCACCGGAGTGTGCCCCATCTCCCTGAAGATCGATTACAAGACCAGGAGCATAATGAAGTACTGCCAGTTCGGCCTCAGGAAGTACACCCTGGGCACGCGCTGGGTCTGCGCCACGTGCTACAGGTGCTACGAGCACTGCCCCGCGGACATCAACCCTGCCGAGGTCATGATCGCCCTGAGGCACATCGCTATACGCGAAGGGGTCGTCCCGCCGTTCGTCAAGGTGGCGGCGACCAACCTCGTGATGTACGGCCAGAGCGTCAAGCCCGACGTCGAGATCGAGAAGATCCGAGGCGAGCTGGGCCTCGGCGACGTCCACTCCAAGGACCCCGAGTACAAGTCCGTCCTGAGGGAGATAAGGATGATCGTCCAGGCGACCAAGTACGACAAGCTCATCGGCATCGACGCGGAGGGGAAGGCATGAGCTCGTACGCCTACTTCTTCGGATGCGTCATCCCGAACAGGTACCCTGGCATCGAGTACGCGGTCAGGTGGATCTGCGGCAAGGAGGGCTTCAACCTCGATGTAAAGGACATCAAGGAGTTCTCGTGCTGCCCCGTCCCAGGGATATTCTACTCCACCGACAAGGACACATGGCTCGCGCTCGCGGCGCGCAACCTCACCCTCGCCCAGGACGAGAGGAGGGAGATAATGACCGTCTGCAACGGCTGTCTGGCATCCCTGCTCAAGGCAACCGAGTACCTCCAGGACCCCAAGGTCATGGGCAAGGTCAACCGGACGCTCTCCCAGGTCGGCAGGAAGTACACTGGCATACCGAGGAAGGGCGAGGGGACCCGCAGGGTCTTCGAGCCGGTCAAGGTGCGCCACTACGTCGACGTGATGAGCAAGGACGTCGGCATCGAGGCGATCGCAGCGAAGGTCAACCACCCCCTCAAGAACATCAAGGTCGCCGTGCACTACGGCTGCCACTACCTCAGGCCGACCGAGCACCAGACCTTCGACGACCCGAACGACCCCACGCTCATAGACAGGATGGTCGAGGCGTGCGGCGCGACGAGCGTCGACTACGAGGACAAGCTCGACTGCTGCGGCGCGGGCGGAGGCGTCAGGTCGCACGTGGTCGAGCTCGCCAACTCGCTCACACAGGACAAGTGCACCAACATCGGCGCGGCTGGCGCGGACTGCATTGTCACCGGTTGCCCGTTCTGCCTCCTCCAGTTCGACAACGCCCAGAAGTCGTTCTCGAAGGACGGGATACCCGTCATGCACATCTCGCAGTTCCAGGCCCTCGCGATGGGCATAGACACCATCTCGCTCGGCTTCGACACGCACCACGTCTCCGTCCATTCGTTCCTCAGGAAGCTAAGGGGGGTCTAGCGTGACCCAAGGGACCGGGGGCATCACCCACGAGGAGGAGCAGGCGCCATCCTACGAGCCGAGGATAGTCGCCTTCTGCTGCAACTGGTGCTCGTACGCGGGGGCGGACCTGGCCGGCACCACGAGGCTGCAGTACCCGACCAACGTCAGGATCATCAGGGTCATGTGCTCCGGAAGGGTGGACCCGGCGTTCGTGCTCAAGGCCTTCGCGCTTGGCGCGGACGGAGTCATAGTCGCCGGGTGCCACCCGGCGGACTGCCACTACATCAACGGCAACGAGAAGGCCGCGCTGAGGGGGGACTTCCTACAGCAGTTCCTCGAGGACGCCGGCATCGAGCCACAGAGGTTCCGCGTGGAGTGGATCGCGGGTTCCGAGGGGTCCAAGTTCGCGTCCGTGGTGAAGCAGATGGTCTCCGACCTCGAGCGGCTCGGGCCTCTGGCGCAGGAGGGAGGGCAATGACGGACAGGAGGACCGTGGGCGCGGTCCTGGTCATAGGCGGCGGACCCGCAGGGATGCAGTCCGCCCTCGACCTGGCGGACTCCGGCTTCAAGGTCTACCTCCTGGAGGCGGGAGCGAGCATAGGCGGGACCATGGCCCAGCTCGACAAGACCTTCCCGACCAACGACTGCTCGATGTGCATAATCTCCCCCAAGCTCGTCGCCACCGGGAAGCACGAGAACATCACCATGGTCACCCACGGCGAGGTCAAGAAGGTCGAGGGGAAGGCCGGGGACTTCAAGGTCACGATCACCAGGCACTCGAGGTACATAGACGAGAAGAAGTGCACGGGCTGCGGCGTGTGCGCGGAGCACTGCCCGGTAGAGGGGACCAACGCCTTCGACAGGGACATGGCGCCGAACCGGGCCATATACGTGCCCTTCCCGCAGGCCGTCCCGCTGGTCTACACAATAGACAGGGGGCTCTGCATAGGCTGCGGGGTCTGCGAGAAGTTCTGCGAGGCGAAGGCCATCAAGTACGACGAGGCCCCCGACAAGGAGGAGGTACTCGAGGTCGGGGCCATCATACTCGCGACCGGCTACGACGTCTTCGAGGCGAAGAAGAAGGTCCAGTACGGCCACGGCACCTTCCCGAACGTCCTGACGAACATCGAGTTCGAGAGGATGCTCAGCGCGTCGGGGCCGACCGAGGGGCACATAATCAGGCCGTCGGACGGCGACATACCGAGGAGGATCGCGTTCATACAGTGCGTCGGTTCCAGGGATGCGCAGACGCCGAACACCTACTGCTCGTCGTACTGCTGCATGGCGGCGCTCAAGCAGGCGGTCATAGGGCAGGAGCACGTGCCCGGCCTCAAGACCACCATCTTCTTCATGGACACGCGCGCGTTCGGCAAGGAGTTCGAGGAGTACCTTTCGCGCGCGGAGAACGAGTACGGCGTGCGCGTGTGCAGGAACAACAGGATACCCAAGGTCGAGGAGGACGCCGAGACCAAGGAGCTGATCCTCAGCTACATCGGCGGGGCGGACATCACCGAGGAGAGGTTCGACATGGTGGTCCTCTCCTGCGGCGCGCGCCCGCCCGAGAGCGCGGCGCACCTCGCCAAGGCGCTCGGAATCAAGCTCAACAAGTTCGGGTTCGCCGAGACCGACGACCTGACACCGGTCGAGACCTCCGTCCCGGGGATATTCGTCTGCGGGGCGTTCGCCGGGCCCAAGGACATCCCGGACTCCGTCGCCCAGGCCAGCGGGGCCGCCGGCAAGGCCGACGCCCTCCTGGCCGACGAGCGCGGGAAGCTCGTCTCGAAGAAGGAGTACCCCAAGGAGAAGGACGTCGCCGGTAAGGAGCCGAGGATAGGCGTGTTCGTCTGCCACTGCGGCATCAACATAGGCTCCGTCGTCGACGTCCCTGCGGTCGTGGAGTACGCCAAGACCCTCCCGAACGTGGTCTTCGCTGACAGGAACCTGTACACGTGCTCCGGGGACACCCAGACACGCATCCGCGAGGTCATCGAGAAGAACGACCTCAACAGGGTGGTCGTGGCGAGCTGCACCCCGAGGACCCACGAGCCGCTCTTCCAGAACACGGTCAAGGAGGCCGGGCTGAACAAGTACCTCTTCGAGATGGCGAACATCAGGGACCAGTGCTCCTGGGTCCACAGGCTGGAGCCGGAGAAGGCGACAGAGAAGGCCAAGGACCTGGTCCGCATGGCGGTCGCGAAGGCCGCGACCCTCGAGCCCCTCCCGCAGCCCAAGATACCCGTGACACCTTCCGCGCTGGTCATAGGCGGCGGGCTCGCTGGCATGACCGCCTCACTCACGATAGCCAACGCCGGCTACGAGGTCCACCTCGTGGAGAGGGAGAAGGAGCTCGGGGGCCACCTGAGGCGGATACACCACACCCTGGCCGGGGTCGACCCGCAGGACACCTTCAAGGACCTCAAGCGCCAGATCTCCGAGAACAAGAACATCAGGCTGCACCTCGGGGAGACCGTCAAGGAGGTCAAGGGGTACATAGGCAACTTCGAGACCACCCTGGGCGGAGGCGAGAAGTTCAAGCACGGCGCCGTCGTGGTGGCGACGGGCGCGGTCGAGTACGAGCCCGAGGAGTACCTCTTCGGGAAGAACCCGAAGGTCATCAGACAGACCGACCTCCAGGAGCTCCTGGCGAGCAAGGAGTTCAAGGCGAAGTCCGTCGTCATGATACAGTGCGTCGGCTCGAGGAACGACGAGCACCCGAACTGCTCCCGCATCTGCTGCTCGACGTCCATGGCGAACGCCCTATGGATCAAGAAGGAGCACCCCGAGACCAGCGTCTTCGTGCTCTACAGGGACATCAGGACCTTCGGTTTCGCGGAGGAGAACTACAACGAGGCGGCCAGGCTCGGAGTCATCTTCCTGAGGTACGACCCGTCGGCGCCCCCGAGGGTGACCGAGGAGGGCGGGGACCTCGTCGTCGAGATAGACGAGACATTCATCGAGCAGGGGGTCAGGATCAAGCCCGACCACCTCGTCCTCAACGCCGCCGTGCACCCCAACCCTGACAACAAGGAGCTCGCGCAGCTTCTCAAGGTCCCGCTCAACAAGGAAGGCTTCTTCCTGGAGGCGCACATGAAGCTCAGGCCGGTGGACTTCGCGACGGACGGCATATTCCTCTGCGGCCTGGCCCACTCGCCCAGGCTCATAGACGAGAGCGTCTCGCAGGCGCTCGCCGCCGCCGCGAGGGTCAACACCGTCCTCTCCAAGGAGTTCATCGAGGCCGAGGGCGTCGTCAGCGTGGTCGACCAGGAGAAGTGCGTCGCTTGCGGCAGGTGCGAGGAGGTCTGCCAGTACGGCGCGCCGAGACTCGAGGAGGTCGCGCCTGGGATAGTCAAGTCGCGCATCAACGAGGCGCTGTGCAAGGGCTGTGGCTCCTGCGCAGTCGCGTGCTGCACCAGGGCCATAAGCCCGAAACACTTCAAGAGCGAGCAGATACTCACCATGATCGAGGCGTGCCTGCGCAAGGACCTCGACGAGGCCGAGGAGGAGGCGAAGGCATGACCGACCCCAAGTTCGAGCCGCAGATCGTCGCCCTCTGCTGCAACTGGTGCTCCTACGCCGGGGCCGACCTGGCCGGGGTCAGCAGGATGCAGTACCCCCCGAACGCCAGGGTCATCAGGGTCATGTGCTCCGGGAGGGTCGAACCCTACTTCATACTGAGGGCGCTCGAGCTCGGTGCCGACGGCGTGCTCATCGCGGGCTGCCACATAGGCGACTGCCACTACATCTCGGGGAACGTCGAGGCGGAGAAGCGCATGGAGGCGACCAAGGAGGTCCTGGACCGCCTGGGCATAGGCAGGGACAGGATGCGCCTCGAGTGGATCTCCGCGTCCGAGGGCCAGAAGTTCGCCCAGACCATGAAGGACTTCACTGAGCAGATCAGGCGGCTCGGGCCGAACCCGCTCGCCGGCAAGCTGGTCGCGAAGAAACCCTCTCCCGATCTGAAGAAGAAGATCGACCAGCTCATAGAGGACACGGGGGCGTTCGACTGCGTCGAGTGCGGCAAGTGCACCACGGTCTGCCCTGTAGCCAAGTACGACCCCGACTTCGCGCCCAGGACCATAGTCCTCAAGTCGATGGAGGGCCAGATGAAGGAGCTGTCCACGGACAAGGCCATCTGGACCTGCATCACGTGCGAGCAGTGCAACTCCATGTGCCCGTACAAGGTCGACTACTCGGGCTTCATCAGGGGACTCAGGACGGAGGCGGCCGCACTGGACAACGTGCCCGTCTGCTCCCAGGGCGGGCTCATGCAGGGCGTCATGAGGGTCCAGGCCAACGGGTCGTTCAAGCAGGACAGGCTCAAGTGGCTCACCCAGGACCTGAAGGTCGCCGACAAGGGGGAGTACTTCCTGTTCACTGGCTGCGCGGTCTACTTCGACGCCATCTTCAGGGACCGCCAGGAGCTCAGGCTCGCGGACATCCCGCGTGCGGCGGTCAAGATCATGAACAGGGCGGGGATCGTCCCCGTGGTCAGCAACGACGAGGTCTGCTGCGGGCACGACCTGAACTGGACCGGCGACGAGGACGGCATGATGAAGCTCATGAAGAAGAACGTGGACCTCATCAAGGCGTCCGGCGCCAAGAAGGTCGTCTTCACCTGCCCCGAATGCCTCAGGACCTTCAACATGGACTACCAGGACTTCCTCGGGGACTTCGAGTTCGAGCTGGTCCACATCTCCCAGCTCGTGGACGACCTCCTGAAGGAGGGGAAGATCAAGCTCAAGAAGGGGGCCTCCAAGGTCACCTTCCAGGACTCGTGCAGGCTCGGGAGGCACATGGGCATCTACGACGAGCCGAGGGCGGCCCTGAGGGGTGCCCAGGCGGAGGTAGTCGAGATGGACAACTCCAGGGACAAGGCCCTGTGCTGCGGCGTCAGCGCGTGGGCCACATGCGACGAGGTCTCGAAGAAGATGCAGGTCGACAGGCTCAAGGAGGCGAAGCGCACCGGCGCCGAGTGCCTCGTGACCGGATGCTACAAGTGCCTGATACACCTTAACTGCGCCCAGGTCAACAAGACGCAGGCGCCCAAGGAGCAGATAGACATACCTATCAAGGACCTGAGCGTGTTCATCGCGGACGCGCTCGAGTGATGCACAACGAGAAAGTGATAAGATGACACCGAACAAGGCCCAACCGCAACAGCAGCAACCGAAGGCGGACGAGAGGTTCGTCCTGATAGAACTGTCCTGTAAGGACAAGAAGTGCTCGCCGTGCACCTATCCCAACTGCCAGAGGTTCGCGACCGAGCAGCCGAAGAAGAAGCCGTACGAGACGCGCTTCACCAGGATGTTCGAGGTCAAGAAGCCCATGACCAAGCCCGAGGCACCCAGGGAACGCCTCGTGCTGGT
>JALOTO010000047.1 GCA_025457845.1 Thermoplasmata archaeon
AATGTTCCAGGCGAAAGCCAGAGCTGAGATACTGAAAGAAGTCGTGAACGTCGTCTCAACGCTCGTAGATGAAGCCAAGTTCATGGTCAACGCGGATGGGCTCACACTGCGCGCGGTCGACCCTGCGCACATAGCGATGGTGGACCTGACCCTCGGCAAGGACGCATTCGAGGAGTTCGCTGCCGACGAGACCGAGATCGGGATCGACATCGACAAGCTCAACCAGTTCCTCAAGCTCGCGCGCGCGGACGACGTGGTCGACCTCAAGCACGACGAGGACAAGAGGCGCCTGAACATAGTCGTGGGAGACATAACGAGGCGCATGAGCCTCATAGACACCACTGGCATGAGCGACCCGAAGGTCCCGAGCCTGAACCTGCCCGCGAGGGTGGTGGTCAAGGGTGACGACCTAGTGCACGGCATCAAGGCCAGCGAGTCCGTCTCCGACCACATCGCCCTGATCGCGTCCCCCGAGGGCTTCGAGATGAGCTGCGAGGGCGACATGGACCAGGTCAACTGGAAGAAGGCGAAGAAGGACCTGGCCGAGCTGGAGACCGCAGGCAGCGTCCGCAGCCTTTTCCCGCTCGAGTACTTCTCCAACATGCTCAGGTCCGTCTCCGGCGGGAACACGGTGACGCTGCACCTCGGCAACGATTACCCTGTCAGGATGGAATTCAAGATCGCTGGAGGCAAGGGCGAAGTGAGGTACCTGCTTGCTCCGAGGATCGAGAGCGGCGACTGAAGTCCAACATACGGGAGAGGTCCGCGGGCGGGGCCGCGCCGAGAGGCCGGCGCCGTCCGCATCCACGCAGTGCGGTGGGCTGCGAAGATGAACAACAGGGTGAGGATAGGGATTCTGGCTTCGGGAGGAGGGACTAACCTCCAGGCCATAATCGATGCCTGCGAGAGAGGGGAGATCGACGGCGAGGTCGTCGTCGTGATCGCCAACGTCCCGGAGGCGTTCGCGCTGGAGCGGGCGAGGAAGCACCGCATCGCGGCGTTCTGCTTCCCGAGCAAGGGGATGACCCGCGAGCAGCACGAGCAGGACATAATCGCGTGCCTGGAGCAGCACAGGGTGGACCTGGTCTGCCTGGCCGGGTATCTGAGGGTGCTCACCCCGGTCCTGATAAACAAGTACGCGGGCAGGCTGATGAACACGCACCCCGCGCTGCTGCCGTCGTTCGGCGGGCAGGGGATGCACGGGCTCAACGTCCACAAGGCGGTGCTGGACTACGGCTGCAAGGTCTCCGGCTGCACCATACACTTCGTCACCCTGGACGTCGACGGGGGCCCCATCATCCTCCAGAAGTCGGTGCCCGTGCAGGAGGGCGACACGCCCGAGGTCCTTCAGGAGCGCGTCCTCAAGGAGGAGCACAGGCTCTACCCGAGGGCCGTCCAGCTCTTCGCCCAGAGGAAGCTGAGGCTCGACGGGCGCAAGGTCCACATCCTCGAGACGTAGCCCCTGACCCTTCGAATAGTTTATACCAGGCAAGCAGATATCCGCATGCGCTCGTCAGAGAAAACGCGTCCGGGGGGACCTGCGCTTGGAAGTCTACGACGGAGAGTTCATCAAGGAACTTGAGGGGATCGCCCGCAAGGTGAGGCTGCACAGCATCAAGATGATCTACGACGCTGGCTCCGGGCACCCTGGCGGCTCGCTCTCCTCCGCGGACATACTGACCGCTCTCTATTTCCACATCATGAAGCACGACCCCAAGAAGCCCGACTGGGCCGACCGGGACAGGTTCGTCCTGAGCAAGGGCCACGGGGCGCCGGCGCTCTACGCGGTCCTGGCCGAGGCCGGGTACTTCGAGGTCGAGGAGCTCTGCACCCTCAGGAAGATGGGGTCGAGGCTCCAGGGGCACCCGTGCATGGGCAAGACCCCCGGCATCGAGATGTCCACCGGCTCCCTGGGCCACGGGCTCGCGGCGGGCAACGGCATGGCGCTCGCGGCGAGGCTGGACAGGAAGCTCTACAGGATCTACGTCCTCCTCGGCGACGGCGAGATGGACGTCGGCGAGACATGGGAGGCCGCCATGCTCGCGTCGCACTACAAGCTCGACAACGTCACCGCCTTCATCGACAGGAACAGGCTCCAGCTCGACGGGCCCACCGAGAAGATAATGTCCATCGAGCCGCTGGCCGACAAGTGGAAGGCCTTCGGCTGGCACGTCATCGAGATCAACGGCCACGCCATGAAGGAGATCATCCACGCGACCAACGAGGCGAAGGGTGTCAAAGGCCGCCCGACGGTCATCATCTGCCACACCGTGAAGGGCAAGGGGGTCAGCTACATGGAGGGGAACCTACACTTCCACGGCAAGGCGCCGAGCGACTCCGAGTACGAGCAGGCGATGAAGGAGCTGGGGGGTGCCTGAGGTGCAGTGGAAGATCGAGAGCCAGAGGAAGCAGTACGGGAAGGCGCTCGTCCAGCTGGGCAAGGAGCGCGGGGACATAGTCGTCCTCGACGCGGACCTGTCGAGCTCGACCAGGACCGCTGACTTCGCGGCCGCTTTCCCCGAGAGGTTCTTCAACGTCGGCATCGCGGAGCAGAACATGATGGACACCGCCGCCGGCCTGGCCTCGTCCGGGAAGACCGTGTTCGCGTCGACATTCGCGGTATTCGGGACCGGCAGGTGCTACGACCAGATACGGCAGTCCATAGCATACCCGAAGCTGAACGTCAAGATTGTGGCGTCCCACGCCGGCATCACCGTCGGCGGAGACGGCGCGTCCCACCAGATCATCGAGGACATCGCGCTGATGCGCGTCCTCCCCAACATGACCGTCATAGTGCCGGTCGACGCCCCCGAGACCTACAAGGTCATCCAGACCGTAGCGAAGATCCCGGGGCCGGTGTACGTGCGCATAGGCCGCGCGGACGTCCCGACCGTGACGGACCCTGCGGCGCCATTCGAGATCAACAGCGCGCAGACGATGCGTGACGGCAACGACGTCACCCTCATAGGCTGCGGGATAATGGTCTCGAAGTGCCTAGAGGCGGCAGAGGAGCTGAAGAAGCACGGCGTCGACGCCAGGGTCATCAACCTGCACACGGTGAAGCCGCTGGACGAGAAGACCATCGTCAAGGCGGCCAGGGAGACCGGCGCGGTCGTCACCGCCGAGGAGCACTCGGTCATGATGGGCATGGGCAGCGCGGTGGCCATCTCCCTCGTCGAGAACTTCCACGTGCCCATGAAGCGGGTGGGCATCCCGGACGTGTTCGGCGAGTCGGGGGGCTGCGACGAGCTCATGGCGAAGTACGGTCTCACCGTGGACAACATAGTCGAGGCGGCGCACGACGTGCTGAAGAGGAAGAAGTGAGGTCTTAGGATGAGGATATTCATAGACACGGCGAACGTGGACCAGATACGCGAGGCCAACAGCTGGGGCATACTTGACGGGGTGACCACGAACCCGACCCTTGTCGCCAAGGAGGGCCGGGACTTCAGGCAGGTCATCCAGGAGATCTGCGCCATCGTGGACGGCCCCATCAGCGCCGAGGCCGTCTCCCTGGACGCGGAGGGCATGGTCAAGGAGGCCCGCGACCTCTCCAAGATCCACCGCAACGTGGTCGTCAAGATCCCGATGACCGCCGAGGGGCTCAAGGCGGTCAAGGTCCTCTCCAAGGAGGGGATCAGGACCAACGTCACGTTGGTCTTCTCCCCGAACCAGGCGCTGCTCGCGGCCAAGGCCGGGGCGACCTACGTGTCCCCGTTCATCGGCCGGCTGGACGACATAAGCCACACGGGCATGGACCTGGTCAGGGACATCGTGAAGATATTCTCCAACTACGGCTACAAGACGGAGGTCATCGCGGCGAGCATCAGGCACCCCGTGCACGTGACCGAGGCGGCGCTCGCGGGCGCCCATGTCGCGACGATACCGTACGACATCCTGAAGAAGATGATGAGGCACAACCTGACCGACGAGGGCATCCAGAAGTTCCTCAAGGACTGGGAGAAGGTCCCGAAGAAGTGAGCCCTCAGTTGATGTACGGGGCCGTGCTCGACCTGTCGAAGCCCCGGACCAGCTCTATCGACGGTTCGGCCTGTGGCCTCCAACCGTAGACCGGGTACACGAGCTTCGGCATGAACCTCGAGAGGTCGGCCGCGAACTGGGTGACCGGGTGGTCCTTCCCGAAGGCCTCGGCGCTTATCTCGTAGACCCTCGACCTGGTGGCCGCCTCGTCTATGATCCCGAGCGTGTGCAGGTACTCGTGAAGGAGGATGTGGAACACGTAGGGCTTGTAGAGGACCGGGTCGGACTCCTTGATCCTCCTGAGAGGGAGGCTGTTCATCACTATGATGTTCGTGGTCAGGGGATAGAACGCCCCCACGAACCCCTCGGGGCCCCCGCCCAGGTCGGCGAGGCCGAGCATCAGCCCCGACCGCTCCCTCCCGGTGGTCCTCCTCACCACGCGCTTGACGAGCTCGAATATGTCAGGGAGGTCCCTGGCCGTCTCCAGGTCGGTCCCGTACATCCTGGGTCCTTCCACGGCACGGTCTAGCCCCTGCGCGGCCTTAGATTGTTCGCCTGACGTCCGGAAGGTGGACCGGCAAGCCTGAAATACGGAGGACCCCCCTCTCGAAGCCCGTGCGCTCGTTCGATGTCGCGATTGTCGGTGCAGGCCCTGCGGGTTCGATGGCGGCCATGTCTCTGGCCCCTGGGCACGACGTCGCCCTGGTCGAGGAGCACCATCGGCCGGGCGTCCCCGTGCAGTGCGCGGGGCTCATCACGCCGCGCGCCGTCCCGGACTTCGCGGCAAGGAGCATACTCTCGACGGTGAGGGGGGCGCGCATCCACTCCCCGCTGGGCCATGTCCTGTCGATAGAGGGTAAGGGGCCGAAGGCGCATGTGGTGGACAGGGCGCTCTTCGACCGGATCCTGTTCGAGAGGGCGGTGGACCTAGGCGCGGTTCCCATGCTGGAGACGAAGGCGCTCAGCCTCGAGCAGCGGTCCGGCTCCGTGGACATCGGGATCAAGGGGAACGGAGGTACTTCGACAGTGTCTGCCTCCGTCGTCATCGGCGCCGACGGGTACAGGTCCGCCTGCAGGAAGGCCTCGGGCCTTCCTCCCGCACGGCACATGCTCACCGGGATCCAGGTCGACCTCAAGGGAGTGGACCACGACCCCGACTTCGTAGACCTGTACCTCGGGAACGAGGTCGCCCCCGGCTTCTTCGCCTGGGCCATCCCCGGACCGGACTTCCTCCGGGTCGGGCTCTGCACGTGGCGCTCCGACGACATCCCGGCCACCTATCTGAAGCGTCTCCTGGCGAGGCCGGAGTTCTCCTCGGGGCACAAGATAGCGTCCTCGTCCGGCAAGATCCCGGTCGGCCCGGGCAAGCGGGCCGTCTCGGGGCGGATCGCCCTCGTGGGCGACGCTGCCTGTCACGCGAAGCCCCTTTCGGGCGGGGGCGTGTTCACAGGCATCCGCGGGGCCCAGCTCTGCTCCCGCGTCGTCCGCGAGCACCTCGAGGACCCGGCTGAGACCACGCTCGACGAGTACGACCGGCTCTGGATGTCCGAGTTCGGCCGAGAGCTCTCCAAGGCGTTCAGGATCCGCAAGGTGTTCGTGGCGCTCTCGGACAAGCGGATGGACAAAGCATTGAGGATGTTCGACGACCCGTCGGTGAAGAGGCTCCTGGAGGACAAGGGGGACATAGACTACCCCGCATCGCTCTCGTCGTCAGTGCTTAAGCTTGTCCCGAAGCTTGCCCAGTTCTCCCCTGAGCTCATAGAATCTCTTCTCTAGCCTCGGATACCTGCCAGGGTTGTCGAGGACGAAGTAGTACAGGGCGCCGAAGGCCGACAGGCAGCAGGCCGCTATGAGCAGGCCCAGCGGCCAGACTGGTATGGGGACCTTGATTCCGAACGAGGAGTCGGGGATCAGGCCGTCCACCCCGAGCGAGTGCATGTACGTGGTATTGACGAGGCTCTCCTCCTCGTCGAAGGAAACCATCGTGTCCCACTGCTCGTCCGTGAAGTGGCCCCGGGACTGCAGCACCACCATCGTGTCGTTGTCCTCGAACTGGAAGGTCAGCATCAGCCTGACGAAGTAGGTCGCCTGGTCGAAGTACGACCCGTGCGGGGTCCTCTTGGAGGTCTCGATGCCGAAAGTCACCTGGACCGCCTGGTTCTCGTGCAGGGGCTCTATCTGGAAGTCCTTCTCGGTCGATTCCCCGTCGATGAGAGGAGGGTCGGAGAAGTCCTCGTCCACGACGACGGTCTCCTCCTGGGTCGCATACATGTAGATGCCCACGGTCAGGGTCATGTTCGTCATGACCGCGTAGGGGTCGTCGTATGTGTTGGAGACCTCGAAGGAGAACGTGAAGTCGTCGCCCGGTCGGACGGTCGGCGTCACGAAGTCGGAGAACATGCTGTTGGTGTACTGGGGAGCGCCGGGCTCCGCGATGTCTGCCGATGCGGAGGACGAGCAGACCAGCATCAGAAGCACGGCCGCCGCCAACGACCCGCACCGGATGGTCATCGTCAGCTCGGAAGTGATATACTGGCTATATTGTTTTCGGTGGCTCAGTGGGCGGCACTCGGCAAGGATTATTACCGGGGCCATCGATGGGCGGGCCGTGCTCGGAGTCCGCGTCGGGAGGGCGATGGCCGAGGACCTTAGGTTGGCCCTCACCTCGCTCCGCCTCGTCGACAAGAGATTGGCGATCCAGGACGATGGCGACACTATCACCATCCCTCTCACCGGTCGGCCGGACCAGTACGTGCTCAAGAAGTACGGCGCCGCACTCGTGGAAGTGACCTTCCCGGAGAGGGAGACCAGGGTGGACCCCATCGAGAAGGTGAGGGACGTGGCGGACATCCCCGAATCGTTGGCCAGGTTCCTCCCGGACAAGTGGGAGCAGTTCGGGTCGGTGGTCGTCCTCAAGCTCCCCCACGAGCTGGACGAGCACGAGGCGGAGGTCGGGCGAGCATACGCGTCCGCCCTGAAGGCGACGGCCGTGCTGAGGGAGGTCGGCGGGATATCCGGGGGGATGAGGACCCCGACCACAAGAAGGCTGTTCGGTTCCGACACCGTCGCGGTCCACAGGGAGAACGGCATAGTCTTCAAGTTCGACGCCGAGAGACTCATGTTCTCCTCGGGGAACATTGAGGAGCGCATGCGGATGGCGACCGTGGAGTGCGACGGCGAGACGGTCGTCGACATGTTCGCGGGGATCGGCTACTTCACGCTCCCCATGGCGGTCTACAGGCGGCCCAGGAAGGTCATAGCGTGCGAGATCAACCCGGTAGCCCACTCCTACCTGGTCGAGAACATCTCGCTGAACCGCGTTGGCGAAGTGGTCGAGCCAGTCCTGGGAGACAACCGCGATCTGGAAGGGGACGGGGTGGCGGACAGGGTCGTGATGGGATATGTCAGGACCACCCATGAGTTCCTCCCGACCGCCCTCAGGCTCCTGAGGGACGGGGGCACGGTGCACTATCATGAGACCTGCCCGAACGAGCTCCTGCCTGAGCGGCCCATCAAGAGGCTCCAGACGGCAGTGCAGGGCGGCCGCGTCGAGATCCTCAGGTCCAAGGAGATAAAGACATACGCGCCGGGTGTCAGCCATGTGGTGGTCGATGCCAGGGTGTTCAGGCGCGCCTGATCTCGTCGGTGCTGCCGGCCGCCTTCATGAACCCGACGAACGCCTCGTGGTGCGCATCCTTGCCCTCGCTCGCCAGCAGGGCCTTGGCCCCCTGTTGGAGATGGCCCCCGAACTGCTTCTCCTCGTCCGTGAACTTCCAGGACTTGGTCGTGACCCCTAGAGAGAGGTAGAACGCGTGCGCGATGGCCCTCGAGGTGTGGTCTCCTGCGGTGTTCCCGTCCAGGACCGCGTTGGCCGCCCGCGCGCCGCCGGTCTTGTACGCCCTGACGACCTCGTCGGTGAACTTGGCGTGGGGCCCCAGTCCGCGGTACGATGGGATCCTGGAGGTCGCCTCCTCCCTCCCGGCGTCCTTCATGGCCTGCCTGATGACCTTGAGCGGGGACTTCTTGCTCTCGTCGTCGTCCTTGAAGTGCTTGCTCGCGATGTCCTCGGGCACGACCGCCTTGAGGGCGTCGAGCCCGTGGTCGCTCCAGAAGCGGGACAACAGCCTGTTGACCGTGTCGTCGGGGGTGGCGACGACGGCATGGTCGACGGCGGCCAGGACCGCCAGCAGGGTCGTGGCCTCCACATCGTCCTCGGTGATGTCCTGGACGAACGCCTTGGCGTCGTCCCCGAAGCACCTGTCGTCCCGGATGTAGATCCTCTTCTTGCCGGCCTCGACCCTCTCCCTGACATCCTCGAGGTGTCGCTCGACGAGCTCCTTGTCGCCGAACTCGCCTGCCGAGTACTTGTCGAGCAGGTCGGTTTCAACCGGGAGGTCCAGCGCGCGGGCGCACGTCTGGTCCCCGGACCTGACCTCCAGCGGCCTGACTATCTTGATGTCGAAGTCACCGAGCACATGGGGCACCGCCATGCCCTCTGAGAGCTTGGAGAGGGAGTTGCCCGCCTTGTTCGCGCACGAGTCGCAGAGGAGTATCCTCTTCTTGGCGCTGACCCAGTCGAACTCGATGTGGTCCTCCTTGGCCGGGTTGTGAGGACATGAGTAGACATCTCCTTCGAGCCTGGTGGCCCCGACCCCTTCGGCTGCCGACCTGACGTAGTCGTCCGGCGGTGACGCCTCGCGCCCGGTGCAGATGAAGTTGTCGCCCCATGAGTAGAAGTGGAGCCCCTTCTTCTTGACGAGGTTGAGGACCCCTAGGACCCGCCACTTGGGCGAGTCGAAGTTCTGCACCGCGATGAGCTTCTCCCTGTCGGTCCTGCCCCTGAGGGCGAATGTGATGGTCCCGGCGGGGTACTTCGCGGTGGCCAGATAAGGGGCGCTCTCCTCGTGGACGAGGCCTATCGTGCCCGCGTACGCCCTGCCCATCCTGTCGCCCCTCTTCGCGAACTTGGCCAGCTTGGACGGGTCGTCCTTGTACTTGCTGATCTTCTCCAGTCTAGCCCTGGTCTTCTTGAGGTGGCAGCGCCCGCATTCCTTCGGGCAATCGGGGAGGACTAGTTCGTAGTCGTCCATCAGCGCCTTCGCCTTCCCGAGGAGGTCCTTCTCGCGGACCTTGGAGGTGATCCGCGCGTTGACCCTGACGTTCCTCATGCTCTTCTTGGTGATGGGCATCGGAGACCCGACTGCCAATGCCCGTGGAGGTAATAGGTTTTGCCTCGGTCCTCCAGGCCTCGAGCCGACCCTGTAATGCGAAAAAGGTTATTAGTCTGGCCAGGCCATAGGGACATAACAGCGAGCGGATGGGACAGATGCCGGGCCAGGACGAGGACTACGTCAAGGGGTTCATCAAAGGGTTCCAGGAAGGGCTGCAGGACGCCTGGGACGAGATACTCAAGCTCACCACCAAGGGGTACACCTCCAGAGAACTCCAGATAATGGCCAAGACGAAGAAGACCATGCTCTACCAGCGGGTCCAGCAGAAGGCCGACGAGCTCGAGAAGGCGACCGGCAGGCG
>JALOTO010000175.1 GCA_025457845.1 Thermoplasmata archaeon
GATCAGCGCCATCGCGACGAGTATCAGCACCCTCTTCCCACTGAAGCTACTCTTCAATGCCCCCATTCAACCTACCCCCTAACTGGCTGAATGGGAGAACCCCGCCACGCTATATCAAGTTTCAGCGGCCGGGACTGGGCGCCGTCCTGAAGCACGGCAACGGAAAAGCACTAGGGGGATGAGCGCTATCAGGGGGAAAACCGGGGCCGCGCCTTAGGGGGGCGCGACGGCACCGGAGCAGTGAGCCTTGTCGCGGTCACGGGACCGCAAGGTGGGGAAAGATGACTTGGCTGTCTGGCTGCTACAAGAAGCCCCCGCCGACGGCTCTCAAGATCGGCGGGGACACGGTGGGCATCGCCGTGAGGGCGAGGAACTACGTCCCGCGCTCCCAGGAGAAGGAGTACCTCAAGGCCGTCTGGAAGGAGTTCAAGGACCTCGCCGCGAGGAGGAAGGAGGACATCGCGGAGACCTACCAGGGGATACCGAGGGAGGAGATCCCGTGGTTCCCGAAGGTAGAGGAGTCCAGGTGCGAGGGGTGCAGCTCGTGCGTGGAGTTCTGCACCCAGAACGTCTTCGCGTTCCAGGACGGGAAGTCCAAGGTCGTCAGGCCGTACAACTGCGTCGTGGGCATGTCCAGCTGCAGGAGCTTCTGCCCCGACAGGGCGATATCGTTCCCGTCCAGGCCGCAGCTGAGGGAGACGCTGACATCGCTCAAGGAGAAGCACGGGATGGCGTGAGGGGGACCGGGCCGACACCCTTTTCCCCGGTTCGGCCATACGGTAGACCGTTCGCAAAGGGGAGGCTGGTAAGGTGGAGCCAGGCAACGAGGTTCTGGTCCTCACTAAGGAGGACATCGAGTCCGTGATCACGATCGAGGACGCCATCGAGGCCGTCGAGGACGGGTTCAAGGCGCTCAACTCGGGCAAGGCGGTCATCCCGTTCCCCGTCGCCCTTGAGGTCCCCGACCACAACGGGGACATACACATCAAGCCAGGCTATGTCAAGGGATACCCGACCTACACCGTCAAGATAGCCTCCGGGTTCTACGACAACCCCAAGCTGGGGATGCCCGCGAGCCACGGGATGCTCCTTCTCTTCGATTCCAGGACCGGCCTTCCGCTGTGCTTCGAGGTCGACAGATGCTACCTCACGGACCTCAGGACCGCGGCCGCCGGGGCGGTCGCCGCGCGGGCGCTGGCCAAGCGGTCGGTCAAGAGGGTCGCTGTCATCGGGACGGGAACGCAGGCCAGGATGCAGGCCGTCGCCCTCAGCAAGGTGAGGAGCTTCGACGAGCTGGTCGTCTGGGGGAGGAGTCCGGAGCATGTCGCGAAGTACGTCGAGGACATGGGCAAGGTCCTGAAGGCGAAGGTCGTGGGCGCGAGAATCGCCGAGGAGGCCGTCCGCGGGAGCGACATCGTCATCACCGCGACCATGAGCCAGAAGCCGATCGTGATGGAGGATTGGGTCGGGCCCGGGACGCACATCACGGCCATGGGTTCCGACTCCCCGGAGAAGCAGGAGCTCGATGCGATACTGCTGGCCAAGGCGGACAAGTACGTCGCGGACAGCGTCAAGCAGTGCGCGAGGCTCGGCGAGCTGCACCATGCAATGGAGCAGAAGGTCATGACGGAGGCGGACGTGCACGCCGAGCTGGGCGAGGTGCTCCTGGGCACCAAGAGGGGCAGGGAGCGGGACGATGAGATCACGATAGCCGACCTCACCGGCACTGCGGTGCAGGACGTCGTCACCTCGCAGCTGGTATACGAGAGGGCGCTCAAGAAGGGCATCGGCACAAGGACCAGGGTGTGACCGGGGTCTCCGTCCGAAAGGCCGGGCAAATGTTCATTCTCAGAAGTGCCATGCCCCACCTGGGGATAGAATGAAGGTCGAGCTCTTCGAGATGGAGCGCATGCAGTCCGAATACGAGAGGGTCGTCGACTACGAGCTCTCCGAGAGCGGGGTCCACCCGCTCCACCTGGGCGAGATGCTCGGCGGGAAGAAGGCCGTCGACGAGTTCCTGGACACCTCGCTGGGCTACCCTCACGCCGATGGCACGCCCCAGTTGCGGTCCGCGATCGCGTCCATGTACAAGGGCGCGACGGCGAAGAACGTCTTCGCGGTCAACGGTTCGTCGGAGGCGAACTTCCTCGCCGCATGGAACCTCTTCGAGAAGGGGGACGAGGTCGCAATCATGACCCCGAACTACGCCCAGATGTGGGGCCTCGCGAAGACCTGGAAGCTCAAGATCAGGCCGCTCAGGCTGAAGGAGGAGCTGGGCTGGCAGTTCGACCCGGAGGACCTCAAGAAGGTCGTCACGAAGAAGACCAAGGTCGTCCAGGTGTGCAACCCGAACAACCCGACGGGGGCGGTCATGGCCCGAGAGCAGCGCAAGGCGCTCATCGACGCCGTCAAGGACGCAGGGGCATGGCTCCTCTCCGACGAGGTCTACCTCGGGGCGGAGAGGGTGGGCCCGAGGACCGAGTCGCTCTGGGGCGCGTGCGACAGGACGCTCATCTCGAACGGCCTGAGCAAGGCCTACGGCCTCGCGGGCCTGAGGACCGGCTGGCTGGTGGGTCCGCAGGACAGGCTAGCCAAGATCAAGGAGCACCACGATTACCTGACCCTCACCCCGGCCGCGCTCTCGGACAGGCTGGCCAGGATCGCCCTCGAGCCGAAGATGAGGGAGAAGATACTCGCCAGGACCCAGGGTATCCTGAAGAAGAACTACCCAGCTGTCCGGGACTGGATCGAGTCGCACGGGTCGATGTTCTCGCACGTCCCCCCCACGGCAGGCGCCATCTGCTACATCCACTACCGCCACAGGATCAACTCGACCAAGCTGGCGTACAGGCTGAGGACCGAGAAGTCCGTCCTGCTGGTACCCGGCGACCACTTCGGGATGGACGGGTACATCAGGATAGGCACGGGCCCGCCGACCGACTACGGCTACATAGTCTACGTAGGCAACGGATAAAGGCAGATAGGCCGTCCCATGCCGAAAGGCCCCGGCGCGGGACGGGCGGCCGTCCTGAAGTCCGGGCCCAGAGGGGGAACACAGTTGATAGACACTGGCAACACGGGATTCATGCTGGTCGCGACCAGCCTCGTCATGCTGATGACTCCGGGCCTCGCATTCTTCTACGGCGGGCTCGTGGGAAGGAAGAATGTCCTC
>JALOTO010000176.1 GCA_025457845.1 Thermoplasmata archaeon
GACGAGATCACGCTCATTGAGATCGTCTCGGACAGCAACGTCACAGTCTGGAGCTGCGAGCCGGACAGCAACAGCTTCTCAGACCCCGCGATAGAGCTGAGCGGGGACGGCGCGCCGAGGTACTTCTTCCTGCGCGTGACCACGGTCTCGCCGCTGAACGGAAGTGTCGGGGGATACACGGCTTGGACAGCGCCAGTGTGGACCGGTAACTGAGACTCGCTCGCGCTCCGCGGGGGCCGGGCTAGCCTCTCCGCTTCTTCCTCAGCATCAGCGCGACGGCCGCGAAGGCCACGCAGGCCGCGGCGGCGGCCACGGCTACGAGCACTTCGCGTCCATCATCGTCGGAGGATATCGAGATGTGCGTGTACATGACGCTCTCCACCAACCACCCGTCGAAGACTGCTGTGATGGCATGCAGGCGTCCCCCGGAGGCATCCATCCATAGGATCCCCTCGTGGGCGTCCCCATCCATGATGTCTCCCATGTCCGACCACGTCGCTCCCCAGTCGGAGCTATGGTTGACGTGGGCGGTGTAGACGAACCAATCGCCGGTATCCACCGCGTCCGTGTACCCGACGAACAAGTCCTGGCCTCGAACCGCAAGAGAGTGGAGGAGCGCATAGTCGGAGATCTCGGAGATGCCGCCGACCAGTAGGGGCGCGCTCCACGCGATGCCGTCGGATGACTCGATGAAGTAGATCCCTGTGCCGTTCGACCCGTCGATGCCGAGGTAGGTCATGTAGAGCGAATCGCCGTCGGCAGCCATGCACGGGGACACCCCCTCGGCGACGACCCTCCCGCTGGTCCACGTCTCGCCCATATCGCCGCTCTCGGCCAGCATGACATCGTAGAACTCCTCGTCGTCGTAGGAGTAGTTCCAGTAGGCGAGGTACACCTTGTCGTTCCAGAGGACGAGGTCGGCGGGCATGGGGTCCTCGACGTGCACGTACGGGTCGACCACGGCCTGGTCGCTCCAGGTGTCCCCGCCATCGGTGCTCCTGGAGGCGACGATGCGTCCCTCGTCCGTGCCCGCGCTGTCATAGCTGTACATGACCAGGACGGAGCCGAGGCTGTACACCCCGAAGGCGAGGTCATTCCAGCCCTCGAGCGTGATGACTCCGGCCGCCGGCGACCACGTCTCGCCAGTATCGTCGCTCTTCGAGAAGTAGACCGTGTCGCCGTAGTCGGGGAAGCCGGTGATGTTCGCCCTGTAGAGGATCCCATCGGCGATGTCCACGACCCCGTCGACGGGCATCTCGCCGCCCCATGTGTCGCCGCCGTCCTCGCTGACGACCATCGCATCGATTCCGTGAGCGACCACCAGATCCCCCGAGGAAACGATGCGCCAGATGGAATCGGAGACCGCCACCGGGTCGCTCCAGTCCCCCTCGACTTCCGCGAGGGAGGTCCCGGACGACATGATCAAGACTGCCGCTGCCACAAAGAGGGATGACACACCCACGACGAGCCTCATGGCCTGTTCCTCCGCGAGACGTTAGTTCCGACGGCGTATTTAACGCTCTGCGGTCACCCGAGCTTCTTCTCTAGCTCCACAAGCTCTATCGTCCTGCAGATCTCCTCCGCCATCCGGACGTGTTCCTCCGTGTCCGCGGCGACTGCGTCGCGCACGAAGTAGGGCTCCAGATCAAGGTCAATCGCGCCGTGGTAGGTCGCCATGGCGCACCCGACCGCGCTCAGCCCGACGATGAACACGGTGTCGCAGCCCATCCCCTTCAGCATGTCGGCCAATGGGGTTTTGTTGAACCCGTTGGGGTAGTTCTTGACGACCCTTGGGTCCGAGTCCCTCACATCGATGGACTCGTGGAAGGCGAACGCCCTCGTCCCGGGCCTCGGGCCGAGCTCCCTGTCCTCGTGGTAGACGACCACGAGGGGCAGGCCCTTCCGCCTGAACAGCGCGATGGCGTCGTTCATGGTCTTAGCATGTTTCGCGACCGAATCGGAGTATCCCGGGTACATGTCCAGGACGAAGTTCTGGACGTCTATGACGAGCAGGGCGGGCTTCATGGCGGTCATCCCCGGAGCGCCGAGGCGAGCCTCGCGACCCTCTCCCCGAGCTCCTCGCACGACGCGAGCTCGTCCTTGTTCGGGGCCTCGATTGCGGTCGGGCCGTAGTGCTTGTCGTCGCACCTTCCCTGTACCACCATCCCGTGGACCATCATTGCCTTGAGGATCGAGAGGATGGTCGTCTCAGCCCCGCAGGCCGTGCCGCCGGAGCTCGTGAACGCCCCGCCGGCCCTCCCGACGAGCTTGCAGTGCACGGCGAACGATTTGTCTATGAAGGTCTTCAGCTTCCCCGACATGTTCCCGTAGTACGTCGGGGAACCCATCACGATGCCGTCCGAACCGGTGAGGTCGCTCATCTTCGCCTTGTCGACCTTCAGGAGGACGACCTCCGTGCCCTTGACCTTCCCGGCGCCCTTTGCGACCGCCTTCGCCATCTTCTCCGTGTTCCCAGTCCTCGAGTCGAATATCACCGTCACGCGCGTCATGCCGGTCCCTCCCTGCTCCAGGCCGGGATGCCCGACGACCGATATCATCCTATCGCGGCGCGGGCCGATGGCGCCGTCCGTCGGGTTCATATGCGCCCAGGCCCATTCGCCCATCGGTGGGGACCCGCGCAGGTGGGTTTCTGCGGGACAGTGGGGCATGATGAATAGAAGGAACTATGTTTTGAGCATGGCAATGGCGGCAATCCTGCTGGTGCCCGGCATTCTG
>JALOTO010000177.1 GCA_025457845.1 Thermoplasmata archaeon
CGAACGGGAGGAGGATGTGTACGAAAGGGTGCTGGGCGTCCTCGGCAAGGTGATCAATGAGGACCTCCCGGCCTTCAGGCCGTTCGACAGGGACACTCTCGACAAGGTCTGGAAATTACTGATGCTGCTATCGATTAGCGAGAGGGTGAGCCTCCAGAAGCTGTGCTCCGACATCGGAATCTCCAGAGTGACGCTCATCGATGTCCTCGACCTGCTCGTGAGGTCGGAGATCATCCATCCTGTCAGGGCGTACGGGTCACTCAACAAGGGAGCGACCAGCACGCCGAAGTACAAGTTCGTCGCCCCCGCCGTGAAAGCAGCGCTGCTCTGGAAGGCCGGCAAGCTCACCACCTCTGGCGTCGTGTTTGGAAAGTTGCTTGAGGACGCTGTCGCCTCCACCTTGTACCGGCTCCGGGTCACCGGAGGGTGGCCCGAGTCATACTACGACTCGGACAAGGGCGGTGCCGACTTCGTCGTCGTCTTCAAGGATGACTCGAGGATTGTACTCGAGGTCGGGTACGGAAGGAAGGACACGGACCAACTCTCACGCACCGCGAGGAAGGTCCGGCCCAGATACTCCGTCCTCGTCTCCGATGGCCCCATGAGGTGTGAGCGCGACGGCGACGTGCTTAGGATCCCGTCCAAGGTCTTCCTCTCGACATGACGGATGGGCGGCGCGCAATCGTGCCTGCACGGGGCGCGCCCTCCTCTCCGGGACCTCGGGGAGGTCCTCCAGAAGGGAAGAAGGTGGGATGCGGTGGTCGCTCCCGCTCAAAGCATTTTAGTAAGGGGTCCGCATACCCATCGGCAAGCGCTTGTCCCTATGGGACAAGCGTGGCATCATCCTAGACCAAGGGGGACAGACAGATGGAAGGCAAGAAGGTCAACTTCAGGCTGAAGGTCCTGACGGACGCGCAGGTCGACGACATCCACGAGGCGACGCTCAAGATACTCGAGCGGACCGGCGTGAGGTTCGACAGCGAGCAATGCCGCCAGGCTCTCATCAAGGCAGGCGCCGCCGTTCACCCTACGAGGAAGAACGTCATCACGTTCCCGCGGGGCCTCATCGCCGAGACGATCAAGAGGATCCCGAAGTACGGGAGGTACTACGCACGGGACCCGAAGAACGACGTGGTCTTCGACGGCGAGCACCAGTACGCCCACTGCCTCGGTGGCAACCCCTCCATGCTCGACATGGACACGGGAGTGTCGCGCATGTCCACTCTCGACGACGTCGCCAAGGCGACCCTCATCATGGACGCGCTTCCGAACTGCCACACCATATCCAACCTCGTAGTCGCCACGGACGTGCCGCCAGAACTGCTCGTCGTCAAGACGCAGGAGGCCATGATGAAGAACACGAGCAAGGTCCTCTCCGGCTACGCGCTCAACGTGCCGACGGTCGACATACTCGTCAAGATGTGGTCTTGCGTCACGGGCGGGGTCGAGGAGCTCAGGAAGAGGCCGCTCTTCAGCGTCTACGCGTCACCCAGCAGCCCACTCACATACGACGAGCACGCAGCCGACGTCATGCTCAGGGGGGCGGAGTACGGGGCGCCTGTCGACCTCGTCCCGTGCCCCATCGCGGGCGGCACCGCGCCGGTGACCCTCGCGGGAGGCCTCGCCCAGCAGAACGCGGAACTCCTCGCAGGCGTCGTCCTGGTCCATACGGTCAACGACAAGATCCCGATACAGTACTCCGGCAGGCTCAGCGTGATGGACCTCCGCTCAGGCAAGAACGTCTGGGGCGTCCCTGAGATGGCCCTGGTCTCCGCCGCGACGGTCCAGATCGCACACAGGTACAACATGATCGCCGATGTGTACGGCGTCACCTGCGACGCGAACGACTGGGACCTCCAGATCGGCATCGAGCGCATGATGGCCGCCCTGGTCCCGGCCCTCGCCGGCGCCGACAACCTCTCGGGCATCGGCGGCGCGTGGGAGAACAACGCGAGCTACGAGATGCTGGTCATCGACGACGAGATCTACGAGAACGTGTTCAAGGTCATCAAGGGCTTCCAGACGACCGACGACCACCTGGCGGTGGACGTCATCGACAAGGTCGGGCACATGGGGAACTACCTCGCCCAGATGCACACGATGAAGCACCTGAAGGCGGGCGAGCTCCTCAACTCGAAGCTCCTCGACAAGAGGACCAACGAGAGGGCGAGGAAGGAGGGCGTCAGGCCGCTCCACCATGTCGCCAGGGACCGGGCCAAGCAGATCCTCAAGGAGCACGTGCCCACCCCGCTGGACAAGGACGTGGAGAGGCAGCTGTCGCTCATCGTGAAGGACGCCGAGAGGACCCTCCGCTACTAGCCGGGTCCCCGGGCTCACTTCTTGAACATGCCCTTCCGCTTCAGGAGGAGCAGGGCGATCAGGCCGGCCACGGCCGCCACTATCACGCCACCGGCTATGTAGAGCACGGTCGCGTCCGCCGGCGTGTCCACGATGAACGTGACGTCCATGGACGCCTCGTTCCCGGCCTCGTCGACCACGCGCACGGTCACCGTGTGCGTCCCATCGGACAGTCCCTCGAGGGTGTGGTTGCCGGCCTCCAGGTCCGCCGCCTCATCGGTCCCGTCATCGACGCTCACCCATGCGGAGACGACCCCGCTGGTCGCGTCGGAGCAGGTGAACTCGACGGTGACATCGCCCGACGAGAGGCTCTCCGCGGCGACAGGGGACGTGACGACGACGGTCGGGTCCTCCGTGTCGATCCATATCGCGACGGT
>JALOTO010000178.1 GCA_025457845.1 Thermoplasmata archaeon
CAAGGTCACCAACAGGGTCACGCTCCTCTTCGAGAGGGCGTACTTCTCGACCGACGCGCTCACCGAGGCGGACGTCATCCAGATGGGCTCGTCGGCCCATGTCATGAAGCGGACCGGGGGTGCCAGGTTTGCAGGCTAGGGTCAGGAGGGGGTACATAGCCGCCACCGCCCTGGTCGCGGTCATAGGCCTGGCCGTCATGAGCATGGTCGCCCCCGTGGTCTCAACCACCGAGGACTTCTCCATCTTCAACACCGGCTGGAACGGGACCAGCGGGCTCGCCATATCGACCTACGAGACTGGCAACTTCGTCCCGAGCTTCAGGGTCGACGCCTCCGGGACGGACGTGGCCATAGCCGAGCTGGGCTTCGCCGAGCTCGGGCTGGACCCGGCGACGGACGCCGTCGCGGTCATAGGCCCCTCGGAGACCTTCACTGCCGCCGACGGGCAGGTCATGGGGGCGTTCGTCAGGGGCGGGGGCATGCTGCTCCTGGCCGACGACTTCGGGACCGGCAACTCGCTCCTGGCGGCCATGGGGGCGCAGTCCAGGTTCTCGGGGAAGCTCGTGCTCGACCTCTCCTTCGACAAGAGGCCCGAGTTCCCGGTCTGCTACGACCTCAGGGCGGACCAGCTCACCGTCAACGTCACCACGCTCCAGCTCAACCACGCGTCGTCCGTCGTCCCGGCGGCCGGCGCGACGGCCATCGCGTACACCAGCGCCGCGAGCTGGCTCGACTCCGACGGGGACGGGGAGTACGGCGCAGGCGAATCCATGGGGGCGTTCCCGGTGCTGGTGAGGGAGGAGCTCGGCGGCGGCACGGTCGTGCTGCTCTCGGACCCCAGCGTGCTCATAAACGGGATGACAGGGTACCTTGACAACTCCCGGTTCGCGGACAACCTGGTGACCTACCTGTGCTCGGCCAGGTCCGCCATATACTTCGACGAGAGCCACAGGACCTTCTTCGACCCGGTCACGGTGACCACCGAGATCACTGGCGCGGTCCCCGACCACGCCAAGGTGGTGCTGGTGGCCGTCGCCGCGGTCCTCGCGCTCTGGCTCGTGACCGACGTCATAGACAGGGGAGCGGCATGGATCTGGAGGGGGCTGTCCAGGCTCGGGTCCAGGGTCGTCGGGCTCGTGACAAGGAAGCCGAAGGAGGCGCCCCTGCCCGAGGAGAGGAGCGTCGAGGAGCTGGTCGACGAGCTGAAGAAGGCCCACCCCGACTGGAGGGAGGGGCTGATCAGGTACGTGGTGACGGAGCGCAGGCGCCACGGCGACTTCCTCGCCAAGAGGCTGAAGCCGCAGTAAGCATCTCAGTCCAGTATGAGCCACACCCTTCTGACTACCACTACCGCGAAGAGGAACAGGCCGAGGTAGATGAAGTAGTCCAGCTTGTCCTTGAGCGACCTGGTCAGGAAGCCGTCGGTGAGCTCCCGCGTGACCAGCAGGCCTATTAGCTCCAGCGTCAGGAGGACCTCGATCCCGCCGGCTATCGAGACGATGACCGACGCCATCGTCCAGAGGGCCAGGCCGAGGAAGACCTTGTGCGAAAGGAGCATGGTTCTCCGCGCCTCCGGGGAGCGCTGTCCTGAGGATGGGATGCTCGGTATAATAGGTTCGCGCAGCCAACCGCGTGGAATGGCGTGAGGACTGAGTGTCGAGGCTCAATCGGCCCAGGACTACATCCATCGAGAGGATTAATATCCCAGGACAAGAGTAGCTTCGATGGAGACGGACGAACGCGATGGCAACTGTGTCCTTCAAGAGACCGCTCGTGATCAACGACGACAAGGCTGCGGCGGCCCTCATCAGGGCGGCTACATGTAGCCGTAAGCCTGTTGACGACGTGGACACGATGGGGGCCATCGAGAGGGGACGAGCATTAATCAGAGAGTTGTTCTCCGACTCAGGAACCTCCTAGAGACGGCCCCAGAGGAGTCCGCGATTCACCGCATCCTCTCAGGGTTCTCATGCGAGCGGGATAAGGACATAGAGACTTTCCTCAGGAACGAATCAATCCGATTCGAGAAGGCAGACAAGAGCAGGACTTACCTTCTGGCCGACCCCGTCCACGAAGCCTCCGACATCAGAATACTGGCCTATTTCTCGGTCGCCCTCTCGACCACCAGCATCAATGACGGCGTCTCAAGGACCAAGAGGAGGAAGCTGAACGGCATCTTCGAGGACCGCCTTGTGCCATGCTATCTCATCGGACAGCTGGCCAAGAATGACGAATACGCAGGATGCACAGACGGGAACGAGATTGTCGCGCATGCCGTCCATGTGTGCAGGACTGGACACGAGCTGATCGGAGGAAGGTTCGTTCGTGTCGACTGCAGGGACTCGCGGAGGCTGGTGGAGTTCTACCGAAGAAACGGTTTCACGCCGCTCCAGAAGGATGAAGCGTCTGGCCTGCTCCAGATGGTCAGGTACCTACCTTGACCGGGAGAGGCAAGAAGCCCAAGGCGGGGCGAGCCTCGACAGCATTGATATACGACAACGCATCTCTCACCCGATTCCGTGGGAGACCAGGTTCCAGACGAGGCGAAGGAAGGGGCCGAGAAGTCAGGCGGGCGGAGGCTACACATCGAGGTCAGGGAGACACCCTACGACCTCGCTGTCTGCGCCGCGCTCGCGCTCGTCCTCGTCGCCCTCGTGCTCTTCGTCCCTGACAGCCTGGCCAGGCAGATACTCGGGCTCGTCTTCGTGCTCTTCCTGCC
>JALOTO010000048.1 GCA_025457845.1 Thermoplasmata archaeon
AGCAAGATCACCCTGGTCCCTGGGAAGGCGGGGTCAGGGAACATCGTCTGGGCTCTCTACTCGTACGAGGGAGATGTGGCCAGCAAGAGTTACGACGGTGACTCATGGACTTCCGAGGAGACGATATATTCGGCCTCGTCGAACGTCATCAACACGGACCGCGCGCCGCCTTCGGCCGTGGTCGATGCCAACGGCGTCGTCCATGTCGTCTACGGCACGGGTCACACAGACGGAGGGACCTGGGAGGGGCACGTCGAGTACGTCTACAACCAGGGGTCCGGATGGTCGGCAGCGACCACACTCGACCCGGCGACGACGTACGGGACCAGGTATCCGACCATCTCCCTCGACACCAGCACGGGCAACGTCTTCGCCATGTGGATGCAGCAGGACACCTACCAGATCCTGGTGAAGAAGAACGTGAGCGGCGTGTGGTCGTCCGTGTCAGTAGACCAGAACGCCTACGCGAAGAACTACCTGACATCCATATACTCGGTCTCAGGGGAGTCGTACATCTGCATGCAGTGGACCCAGAACACCTCCAGCCCCTACGAGGTGATCTTCGAGAAGATACCCGAGTTCTCGGAGGTCATCGTGCCGGTGCTGTTCGTGCTCACCATATTCATCGCCGTGTACCGCAGGAGCTCGCGAAGGGACGCATGACTGACGAGGCCATCGTTCTCAACGCCGTGACGCGGCTCCCGAGGTTAAAATAAAGGAGAAGTCATTCCGTGTCGATGATGGAAGCCGCGGAGAACAGGGAGGTCTTCCTCAGCTGCTTCAAGTGCGGCAGGATCGTCCGTTCCAGCGACGCGGAGTGCCCACGGTGCGGCCTCCAGTTCGGCCCTGGGACCCTCTTCGAGTGCCCCTTCTGTTCGGGCCTCGTGTGGAGGAACGCAGTGAAGTGCACGAACTGCGGGATCGACCTCACGGAGTTCTCCGACAGCGTCGAGAAGTCGTCCGGCGGGTTCGACATGGACGAGTTCGTGGACAACATCATCAGCACGGAACTCGAGCAGATCAAGTCCATGGTGCGCAGGGTCGCCTGTCCGGGCTGCGGGCTGATGATACGGGGTGACGAGGACAAGTGCCCCAGGTGCGACCTTCCCCTGACTGAGGCGAAGGTCGACTGCCCAGTATGCGGCGAGAAGATCCCCATATCCGCGAAGTCATGCTCGAGCTGCGCCGCCGTCTTCGAGGAGATCGAGGAGGAGCCCGAGGAAGAGGAGGCCGAGGCGGAAGAGACCGACGAGGGCACGAAGAGGACGCGTCACGCCCCTTCCAAGGGCCGGCCGGTCAAGAAGAAGGCCCCCGTCAAGCGCAAACCCGTCAAGAAGGCGAAGCCGAAGAGGCGCTAGGCCGCCAAGGGCCGTTCCGCAAGCCGAGAGCCGTCCAGCATCCATTAAGTATCCGCAATTTCATCTTGTGACCATGGGTGACGAGGCGAAACCGGTCTTCGTTCTAGCCTGCGCTTCGTGCGGGAAGACCGTCTCCGGCGGGGAGGGCGCCTGCCCGCGCTGCGGCGCCTCCTTCGAGGATGTGAGGTTCGAGTGCCCCTTCTGCGGCGAGCTGGTCGTCCCCGAGCTCAGAAAGTGCCCGTCATGCGGGACCGCCTTCGACGTCTTCGCCGACGAGGTCGCCGACAGGGCGACGGTGGAGCTGGACAGGCAGGAGACACCGGCGGAGGACGTCACGGGTTTCGAGTGCCCCAACTGCGGGAAGGCCGTCTCGGAGGGGGACAAGGAATGCCCCAACTGCGGGGCCAGGTTCACGCTCGAGTGAGAAGAGGGGCCGGGACCGGGATTCGAACCCGGGTCAAGGGATCCACAGTCCCCAAGGATGCCGCTACCCCATCCCGGCCACGGACCGCCTCCATGATATCTCCATAGATAAAGGTTGTCTCCAGTGGCGGGCTGTGGATGGCGTAGCCAGGCGGACACCAGACGCACTTTCACGCACCCCCGCGCGTCATGGCTAAGCACCCGTCGTGGATTGCCCGTTCATGACCGAAGGCCACGGAGCGGGGGGATGCGAGCACCAGGATGACGCATCGTATGCGCACTCGTGCATCGACTGCGGCGGGCCAGTGGTCCACTCGTCGGGGTGTGAGGCCTGCGCGGTGTGCGGGGCCTCCAGGTGCCCCGGGTGACCGGACGGCCCCGGCCGTCCTCGGACGGCCAAAAAGGCTTAAGCCGATGAGAGGGTTCTGCCACCCAAGGTGATGGAGCTGAAGCGGGATATCATCTCGGTCCTCGACATGAAGGACGATTTCGAGGACATACTCAACCAGGCGGAGAAGATGAAGAAGGACCTCCGCAAGAAGGATGCCAAGAAGACGCCGGCCAAAGCCGACCCACTTAAGGGCAAGGTACTGGGCATGGTCTTCGAGAAGCCGAGCCTCAGGACGAGGATATCGTTCGAGGTCGGGATGCACCAGCTGGGCGGGAAGGCGCTGTACATCGGTCCTGACGAGGTCAAGATCGGCAAGCGCGAGTCCACCCACGACGTCGCGAACGTCCTCAGCAGGTATGTCGACGGCATCATGTACAGGGCCTTCAGCAACCAGATCATGAAGGAACTCGCACAGCACGCCAAGGTGCCGGTGATAAACGGCCTCGACGACCTCGAGCACCCGTGTCAGTGCGCGGCCGACCTGCTGACCGTGAAGGAGAAGAAGGGCAAGTTCAAGGGCCTCCAGATGGTCTACGCCGGCGACGGGAACAACGTGTGCAACTCGCTCCTCCTCGGCTGTGCCCTCGTGGGGATGAACATGAGGGCGGCGACCCCCAAGGACAACCGTCCGAACGCGGACATAGTCGCCAAGGCGACCGAGATAGGGAAGAAGACGGGGGCCAAGATCGAGCTCATGACCAACCCGTACCTCGCGGCCGAGGGCGCGGATGTCATCTACACCGACACATGGGTTTCCATGGGCCAGGAGTCGGAGAAGGAGGCGAGGGAGAAGCTCTTCCTGCCCTACCAGGTCAACGACAAGATGGCGGAGAAGGCCAACAAGGACTGGATCTTCCTTCACTGCCTGCCCGCCCACAGGGAACTCGAGGTCTCCACGGGAGTGATGGACGGGCCGCACAGCGTGGTCTTCGACCAGGCCGAGAACAGGATGCACGCCCAGAAGGCTATCCTCGTCGCCGTGCTCCGCTGATTATCTGCTGGCCGACTATCTCGTCCAAAACCCTAAGAAACCCCTCTTTTCTATCGGACGGTATGGTGGCACCAGCGGCGATGTTGTGGCCTCCGCCGACGCCTCCGACCTTCTCCGCCGCAGTCCTCATCGCCGCGGACAGGTCGACCCCCCTGGAGACCAGGTCCTGCGTGGCCCTCGCCGACGCCTTGGTCTGGGGGGTGTCCGGACACTCGGTCGACTCGGCCAGGGCGACCATGGGCGCGCTCCTGTCGCTCCCGTTGGAGTTCAGGAGCATGCCGGCGACCGTGCCCACTATCGTCTCCTCGATGCCGTCGCCCGAATCGAAGAACTGTATGTTGACGAGCCTCGTTACACCGACGTCCCTGGCCAGGTTCAGCCCTTCGCTCAGGGCGGAGCGGTGGTCCTTCAGGAGCACCTTGCCCATCTCGTAGGCCTCTCCCCTGTCCCCCTTGCATATGCGCAGGCCTATTACCGCCTGCCCGTGCCTCCCGCAGGCGTTGAGCAGGGTCGCGAACTCCTTGGCGTCCCTCATCGGGGTACCTGGTGCCTCCTTGGTGAGGGTGTACGCCTCGCCGGTGAGCCTATCCGCCGCCCCTGGCCTCCTGCTGGACCTGTGGAGGTGGTCCCTCAGCCCGTCGATGACGTCCGCCTTCTCGTCCGGCGAGAGCATGTTCCACGTGCGCCAGCTATCGCCCTCCTTGAGCTCGAGCCCCCTCTCGAGCAGGAAGCCTATGGCCGCCTCCTCGTTGTTGGTGATCCCCGGGAGGAACGGGTCGCTTGAGTACTCGAGCATCTTGTGGATCGGCCTTGTCTCCCTGCCGAAGAAGCTGATGTCCTCTGTGGCGGACGCGTGCCCGGAACTCTCCGCGGTCGCGAGGACGAGCCGGTTGAGGCCGATGAGTCTCCTCGCTTTCTGGTCCTGGAGATCGCCGACCGCGCCCACGAGTGCGAGGGGGGCGAGGTCGAGGTTGCCCTCCGAGAGCGCTGCGGCCGCGAGGAAGGTGGCCCCTGCCCCGCTGAGGTCCGTGGCGCCAGATATCCCGTGGACCTGGGGGTTGACGTGTGCCAAGGACCCGAAGTCGGCGAGTGAGAGCTGACCGTCGCGCTTGGGCGCGGAATTCGGGTCAGGGACATGGTGGTCAGTGACCACCGCCTTCAGGCTGCCGAGCTTCGAGAGGGAACCGCTCCCGAGGTCGGTGAACCAGACCAGCCCTGCCCCCTTCGCGGCGAGGGACTTCAACCCCGCATCGTCGAGCTTCTTGAGGAAGACGACCTCGTGAGGCGTTCCCAGTCTGTCCAATGCGGTGGACGCTATCGCGGCGGCCGCTATGCCGTCCGCGTCGATGTGAGTCGCGATGACGATTCGGTCCGCCTCCGCTATAGCGGAGGCCGCGCCGGCTGCATCCTTCCTGAGCCCTGGGGGCAGCCCATCCGGGATGGTCATCTCGCTCATCATGTCACCCCAGCACCCCGAACCGCTCCACTGCCATGAGGGTCAGCGCAGCTGCTGCGAGAACGACGACAGCCTTCACCGACCTGCCTATGAGGAATATGACCGCGGCGAATGCGAGGCAGACTATCACGACCTGAAGAAGCGCGTCCATCCCGGAATCCCCTATGCTCGGACCTCAATATTCAATCTTGCCCGGACCCGCAGCGGCGACCAGTGTCGCCCTTCGGAGGTCCTTGTATGCCCTTCTCGCGAGGACGACAAGGCTCAGGCAGTCGGCGGCGTTGTACTCGGTCAGCAGGTCCAGCGCGTTCCTCCTCCCCTGGCGCTCCCACAGGCGCCACAGGTAAACGGCCTCCTGGCCGGTCATGTACGCGACCCGCTTGTCCCTCTCTATGCCGAGCTCCCTCTCTATCGCCTTGAGGCCGCCCGAGTGTCCGAGCCTGCGGAGCGGGCCCTTGAGATCGACGTGGGGCACGTGAGGGAGCGCGCCGGGGAACTGTCGCTCTATCATCGGGAGATCGAACGACGCTCCGTTGAATGTCACGATCGTGCGCGCGCCCGAGAGGATCGCTCTGAGGTTATCGGTGCAGAGGTTCGCGCCGCGGACCAGTGTGTGGACCCTCTTGCCATCGGATATCCCGACCATGGTTATGGGAGAATATGGCGAGACCCCGGTGGTCTCGATGTCGAGGTACACGGCCCTGTCGCCATACTCGCCTAGGCATCTCCAGTGCTCCGCCCTCGGCAGCGCGGATGCGAAGAAGCCCGCGTCGCCTGATGAGAGCGCCTTGGTCGCGTCCTCCAGCCGCGCGTCGACTCCGCGCTTCTTCTCCTGGGACATCCGAGGGACCCGCCCGGCGCCGAGGAAGTCATCCCAGGTCAGTATCCCGGAGCGCCAGAGACCGGCCTCGCCAGTGCGGCCGATACCATTCGAGAGCCGGAAGCTGTTGACTATCATCCAGCGGTCGCACCGGCGTTCAGCATATTAAAGCCAGAAGGGCGGTCGGAGAAAGTAGTCCTAAGCGGGAAAGGTTGTTATCCCGACCCGTCAATCAGTCGGCCGTGGTCAGAGGCTTCAGGTGCGGCGACAGATACGAGGTGTTCCCAGGAGGGGCGGTGATGGTCAGGGACGAGGACGTCATGGTCGTCTCCGACCTGCACCTCGGGTGCGAGGCCGCTCTCGAATCCGAGGGGCTCAGCCTCCCGCGGGTCCAGACCCGCAGCATCGAGGCCACCCTCCGTTCGCTCCTGGAGTCCGTGAGGCCCGGGCGGCTGGTGGTCGCGGGCGACCTCAAGCACAACTTCTCGAGGAATCTGACGCAGGAATGGGAGGATGTCACGCGGTTCGTGAGGTCGGTCGCGAAGTCCGTGGATCTGGAGGTCGTCAAGGGGAACCACGACAACTACCTCGTGACTATACTGCGCGAGTCGGGCATCGACCTCTGCGCCGAGACCTCCGCCGGGGACGTGCGGATCGTGCACGGGCATCATGGCGGTCCAGTGATTGGCCCGACCGTGTTGGGTCACATCCATCCCGCGCTGGCGGTGAAGGACAGCGTCGGAGGCACCGTCAAGGTCCAATGCCACCTCCACGACCGCGATAGGGACATCCTGGTCCTGCCGGCCATGAGCCTGGTGGCAGGCGGGGTCGACGTCGTCCACCAGGATTCCTCCGACTCGATCTCTCCGATGCTGGAGGAGACCGGCCTGGGCCCGTTCAGGCCAGTCGTGGCCACCAGTAACCAGGTCCTGAGGTTCCCTGAGATTTCGAAAATGAGAGAGGCTGAAGAGGTTTGGCGGAAAGGTCTCAGATGAGCTTCTTCTTCTCCACCTTCACGGGTCTCTTGATGACCTTCCAGGTAGCGCCCTCGACCGCCTTGTTCGGTATCACGTAGTAGAGGCCGTCCTCGCCCTGGATTCTGGTCTTCCTCATGTCGACGTCCACGACGGTCCCCTTGACCCCAGCGGCTTCGACCACGAACCCCGCCCCGAAGTCTTTCTCACCCAGAAGGAACCCGCCGGCGACGAAGTCGCCGAGGACGGTATTCATCGCCATGCCGATGGCCAATGCTATGAACGCAATCGAAGCGCCAAGTGCAAGGGCTATCTGAGTCAGCCCGATCATCTCGAGGAATGCCACGATGATCGTGAACAGCATCAGCATGTAGATCGATTTCACGAGCAATCCGCCGATCTTCTTGTCGATAGGCGCGCGGCCAATCATCGCTGATAGCGCAGAGCGCACGATCCTGACAATGAGCAGTGCCACAATCAGGAATATGACCCCGCCGAGCACGAGCACTATCGTGTCCGGTATGCCGTCAATCAGGTTCTCCCGCAGGTTCGTTCCTATGTCCTCGAAGAACTGCACTATTCCGTCTAGAACTCCCAGGTTCTCACCCCACCCTCGCACACAATAGCGGCACATAAACTTGTCCCCAATCGGGCCACATCCTGCCTCCGCTCTTCTGGACGTCTGGCCCACTGCAGAAAAGACTTATGTACACGCATACTCATGCTAAGGTGCCAGGTGTTTACTCTTGCCCCAGGATGTCTATGTAAGCGATGCCGACGTCGAGATGTCCAAGGACGTCGAGAGCCTGAGGATCGACAGGCATCTCGTCTCCGACCTGGCGTCGCTGATACCGGGGCGCAGGCGCAAGATGCTCGACAGGATCGAGGAGCACGGCAGGAAGAACCCCCTCGCCATCGTTCCAGTACTGGCGAAGTACTACGACCACGACAATGTCAAGGTCAGGAACCAGGTCCGGCAGAGCCTGGTCAGACTCACTCAGTCGGAGCCGGGCGAGGTCGCGCTCATAGAGTGCATGTTCAGCAGGGACGGTTCCATAGCGAACACAGCCGCCTCTGTGCTTGAGGAGAGGAACTTCAACAGCATGAGCTTCCTTGCGTCCTACAGAGCTGCGAAGAGCCTCGTGATGCAGGCCAGGAAGGCCGGCGTCTTCTCGTCGGATGTGGAAGAGCTCATGGTCGACTCGATCGAGACATACAAGGAAGGCCGGTTCGACCAGGCAATGACGAACATGATGATGGCGAAGGACCTCCTGGAGGACAGGTTCGAGTGGCACAGCCATCTGAGGGGCTACATCCAGGACGTCCTGAAGCTGACCCCGATGCTAAGCAGGGGCGGCGTCCAGGTCGACCCCATCCAGGACTCTCTCAGGAACCTCTCGGATGCAATGCAGAAGAGGGAGTACACGGAGGCCAGGCAGCTCCTCGACCTCAGGAAGCAGGAGACCCGGCTCTGGAAACAGCTCTGGAGCCTCGACGAGTATCTGACCAAGCGCATTGGCGCCAAGCCCCTGGTCGAGCTCATGGTCCTCAAGGAGGCGGACAAGCGCCTCCTGGATTCGTTCCTGCGGATGGCGCAGGCGGCGTCCGAGGAGGTCCAGGACAAGAGGCCGGTCGAGGCCCTGAAGATCATCGAGGAGTTCATAGGGGCGGAGGTCTCGGCCGAGTACCTGTCCAGGGAGGGCAGGAGGCTCGACACCAAGGATGAGGCCGCTTGGTACGTGATGTGGTGCGTCGGCCTGGGACTCCTGAAGCTGTCAGCACCTCTGGTTCCCAACCTCTCCGAGGAGTTCTACCAGCAGTACTTCAGGGACCGGGAGGGCGCCCCCAGCATCCACTCGGTCGGCTGGCCGGAACCGTTCAAGGCGCTCTCCGACTATCCTGGGTCTGTGAAGGCCAGGCCGTCCAAGAAGCTTGAGAAGAAGTGACCTCCGAGGTCAATGGGACGGGGTCCAGAACGGCCCCTTCCTGCTCTTGTCCCACGAGATGATGGTCCTCATCGCGTCCACGCCCACACCTATGCAGTCCATCATGTTCTGCTCTGCGTCTATTACCTTCTCGGTGGGGTGCCACGGCACGACATCTGACACGGTGCAGATGGCCCCCGCCCGGAGGCCGAAGAGGCCGCAAAGGGTGAACAGGGTGCCGTTCTCCATCTCGATATTCTTGACCCTCATCCTCTTGGCGTCCGCGAGCCGGTCCACCATGAACGATGGCATGTAGCCGTTATGGGACATGGGGGCGACCAGTCCGTCCTTGACTACCTTGTTCTCGCTGTAGAAGCCGTCGACAGAGAGGCATATCCCCACGTCGAACCTCGCTCTGCCCTTCGATGCTGCGGACACGAGGGCCATGACCATCTCGTGGTTGGCCACGGCCGGATACTCCTTCCAGGCATAGCTGGCGGTCGTCCCGTCGGCCCGAACCGCGCCGGTGGCGATGACGAAGTCTCCCTTCTCGAGACCGTCCGCGATGCCGCCGCTGGTGCCGATCCTCAGGAACGTGTGAGCCCCGAGGTTCGAGGCCTCCTCGATGAGTATGGCCGCCGATGGGCCACCTATGCCAGTCGATGCCACGGTGACAGGTGTCCCGTCAAGGGACGCGGAGTAGACAGTGTACTCCCTCGCCTGCCGCACCTTCTTGGCGTCCGCCATGGCGGCGGCTATCCGGGGGACCCGCTCGGGTTCCCCGCAGAGGAAGACGTACTTGGCGATTTCTCCT
>JALOTO010000179.1 GCA_025457845.1 Thermoplasmata archaeon
TCGGTCGGAATCAAGCTCGACTCCAAGAGCTTCGCGAGGGAGGTCAAGGGGGCCAAGATCGTGGCCCCGAACGGCACGCCCTTCATGCTCGACGCGGCGCACGCGGGCGACGAGGTCGGCATAGTCATAGACAGGATCTTCTTCGACAAGCTCCTGGCGCACGACGCCGTGAAGGCGGGAGTGGACCTGCAGCTCAAGACCTCAGCCGTGGATGTCATCAAGGAGGGCGACAAGGTCAAGGGCGTCAAGCTCAGCTCGTTCGGCAAGACCTGGGACGTCTCCTGCGGCGCGGTGGTCGCGGCGGACGGGTTCGAGTCCAACGTGGCCAGGTGGGCCGGGATGGACACCAAGCTCGCCCCGAGGGACATCACGAGCTGCTTCCAGTACAGGCTCACGAACATCAGCCACGACCCGAACTACTGCGAGTTCATACTCGGCTCGAAGGCCCCTGGAGGCTACATCTGGATCTTCCCCAAGAACGAGGACACGGCCAACGTCGGCATAGGGATGCAGCTCTCGAAGCTGAAGGACCCAGCGGACGTGAAGAAGTACCTCGACAAGTTCATCCAGGGCGACCCGAGGCTGAGGAAGGGCAAGGCCCTCGAGATGGTCAGCGGGGCGGTCTCCATCTGCGCCCCGATAGAGAAGACCGTCGGGAACGGCATACTCCTCGTCGGCGATGCGGCCAGGATGATCGATCCGATCACCGGCGGCGGCATATCCAACAGCTGCAAGGCCGGCAAGATCGCGGGCGATGTGCTCGCACGCGCGACGAGGGAGAAGGACTTCAGCGAGAGGTCCCTGCAGAGGTACGAGAAGGGCTGGAGGGACAAGCTCGAGAACAACCTCTACAGGAACTGGCTCGCGAAGGAGAAGCTGGTCACCCTTCCGGACGACACGTTCAACAAGGTCATAGCGACCCTCAACGAGGTCGGGGTGGAGAAGATGTCCACCTACTCGATCCTGAAGGCGATCGAGAAGAAGTACCCCGACCTGGTCAAGGAGTTCCAGGAGTTCCTGTAGGCCTTCGGCAAGTATCATAACGCCGCAGGGCCTTCGGACGGAGCGGGAAGGATGCCCGGTTCCATATCGGCCTGGCTCGGGAGGGACAGGAAGAACGTGATGGCAGCGGCCGCGCTGGTCCTGCTGCTCGCCCTCACCCTCAGGCTCGTCCACATAGAGTGGAGCTACTCCAACAACGGCATAGACGAGGGGATCATGCTCCAGAGGGCGCTCCTCGTCGGGGACGGGTACGACCTCTACACCGACATCCCGCTCGACCAGGCGCCCCTCGCATTCCTCGTGGGCGGGCTGCTCGACGGGGACATCGTCTTGCTCAGGACCATGACCGCACTGCTGTCCGTCGGAGCGATAGGCGCCATGATGCTCCTGTCGAGGAGGCTCGCCGGGGACGTCGCCATGCTCCTGACGGGGGCGCTCCTCGCCGCCGACTTCGTCCTCCTCCGGGAGTCGAGGCTCTTCTCGCTCGACGCCCTGTGCGCCTCGTTCGGCGCGTTCTCGCTGCTCGCGTTCCACCGCTACTCCGAGAGGGGGTCCACGGCAGCAATAGCCGTCGCGGGCCTGCTCGCGGGCGTGGCGACCTCGGTGAAGCTCCTCGGCGGGCTCTTCCTGCTGGGGTTCGTCGCGTACATCGTGTTCCGCTGGTACTCGTCGAGGAAGGTGGGCGCCCGGGGGATAGTCGACCTGTCGGTCCTGCTCGCGTGCGCCGCCGCCCCCATAGGGGCGCTCATGCTCTACCTCGGACCGTCCGAGATGATCGACGGGATGGTCTTCGGCCAGGGACACAGGGACTTCGACCCGTACCTGAAGCTCTCCGTCCTCGCGTTCTTCGCCATCGACTTCGCCTACGTGCTGCCGCTCGTGCGCGCGAGGGAGATGTGGAAGGGGAGACCGGCCGTCCGGTACCTGTTCCTAGTCGTCGCCGTCCTGCTCGCGTTCATGGTCCTGCAGCCCTTGGTGTTCCTGCATCACATGGTCCTGCTGAGCTTCCCGCTCGCGGTCCTCACGGGCATATGCGTCTCGGACATGCTTGCGGCAGAAAAGGTGCAGTCATATGGAACAGGGATTTCACAGAAAAAGGCATGGCTCCTGAAGGGGCGGACGGCCTCCGCGGTCGCCCTCGCAGCCCTCCTCATCTCGACATCCTTAGGGGTCTACGGGATCGCCGCGCAGGACGAGCCGTATCAGATGCAGGTCGCGGACATCCTCGACGACTACGTCGAACCCGGGAACTGGGTCGTGGCTGGCGACCCAATCATAGCGTCGTACGCGGGCATGCGCGTGCCGCCGGAACTGGTCAACGTCGCCTACAGGCAGTACCCGGACCTCACCCTCGAGAGGATAGAGGAGAGCATACTGGCGTACAACGTCTCCGCGGTCGTTGTCTGCTACAGGCTCAGGGAGTACAGCGACATCTACGACTTCCTCGACGAGAACGGTTACGTGCGCGTCTGTGGCTACGATGCGACCCAACTTCCCCTGATCGAGCTCGCCCCCCCGCCGGAGGCGGCCCTCGACCTGTTCCAGGATGGCATCGGGTGGGCGACCATATACGTCAGAGGGGACCTCGCCCCCGCGACCTGACAGTCACTTCTTCCTGGGCCTCTCCTTGTCGAAGGTCCAGAACGAGTTCATGAAGAAGTTGAA
>JALOTO010000049.1 GCA_025457845.1 Thermoplasmata archaeon
GGATGCGGGGGTAGCCAAGCCCGGTCAACGGCGCCAGATTGAGGGTCTGGTCTCGAAGGGGTCCCTGAGTTCGAATCTCAGCCCCCGCACCACCTTTTTATTGTTCCCAATCTTCCAGACGTAATGCGCCGATGGGCCCGCCTGCTGCGTCGCTCAGCAACGGAGATATACCACGCGGTACGATGTTCAGTATGCATTCGGTGACTGATGCTCGCTGTCACACATCTGTTCGTCAGTCTGTTATTGATTCAGCTTCTGAGCCTCGACAGGAACGAGTCGTTCATCGCGCTCCTGTTCGGCTTCGGCATCGATCTAGACCACCTCTTCGGGCTGAGGGACTACGTCGCCGTGAACGGATTGTCCGGTCTGACGGACACGGGGCTCCTGATGGACCCAGGCGGCCAGTGGAAGTCGATGCTGCACGCGCCCGTGGCGGCCTTCGTCGTCGGGTCGGTCTCCCTCGCCTCGCGGTTGGCGTTCCCCGCGCTGTTCTGGTTCGTGCACATCGCCATGGACCAGCTCGAGGACTCCTTCCTGGGTCTGTTCTCGATCGTGGAGATGGTGTTGATGGTCTCGAGCGCCGGCATCCTCGTGCTCCTGAGATGGATGGCGTTCTCATGGGGGAGAGAGGGCGCATCCGTGAAGGGATATCTGAGGTCGGAGCTCGGCTCTCTGAGGGTCTGGCGGGCACCGGACGAGGCGTATTCGCGCAATCGAGTCAGAGGAACCCCATTACTGCGTCCGTGAACTCCTTCGACTCCAGCGGACCGCCGACGTCCTTGGTGAGGTTCCCGGCCCGGTATGCTGAGCTCACCGCGTGCTCGATCCTGACGGATTCTTTCTCCAATCCGATGTGCCGCAGCATCATGGCGGCGGACAGTATCGCCGCCGTGGGGTTCGCGACACCCAATCCCGCTATGTCGGGCGCGGAGCCGTGGGCGGGCTCAAAGACCGAGTGCTCGGGACCGATGTTGCCCGAGGGGGCGAACCCGAGGCCTCCGGCAACGCCTGCCGCCACGTCCGAGAGGATGTCGCCATAGAGATTGAGCGTGACAATCGTGTCGAAGGACGCGGGGTCCGTGACCAGCTTCATGCCCGCGGAGTCGACCAGTTGATCGGTGCTGCCCAGGTCCGGCGCATCGGCCATCGTCTCCCTGAATGTCCGGAGGAAGAGCCCGTCCGATTCCCTGAGCACGTTCGCCTTGTGGACGCAGCAGATCCGTTTCCTGCCATTGCTGCGGGCGATGTCGACTGCTGCGCTGCATATCCTCTTGGACCCTGCCGATGTCACCCTCCGCCTGGTCGTGACGCCGCCATCCTCGCATACCTCCTGCTGGGTGTAGAGCCCCTCGGAGTTCTCCCTGATGATCAGCACATCGATCGGGGACCTTCCATGGACGTGGACCATGGTCCTGACTGGCCTGATGTTCGCGTAGAGGTCGAGTTCCTTCCTGAAGGTCAGGACGGCGGACCTCTGATGTCTGTCGCCGGATGAGGTGACAGCCCCGAAAAGACAGCTATCGGACTTCCGCATCGATTCGAGGGTCTCCTGGGGAAGGGGGTCGCCATACTTCGCGGCTGCCGCGGCCCCTATCTCGCAGGGCACGAGGCGGAGGTCACTGGTCGTCGCCGCGAGCACTTCGACGGCGCACCCCACGACCTCCGGCCCTATGCCGTCTCCCGGGAGCACGCAGATGGTCTTCATGGACTACTCTTGGACGAGCTTGGCGAAGTCGACGAGGTGTTTCTCCACCCTCGCGATGCGCTTGCGGCTGTCGTGAATGTCCTTGTCCATCCGGGCCGCCATCCTCCTCATCTCGTCGACGATCTCGCCTGCCTCCTTCTCGAGCTCGACGAGCTTCGCGTCGTGGGATATGGCCTTACCCGTGTGTTCCTCTATCCTGCGCTCCAGGTCTGCCTGGCGTTCCCTCTCGGCGGACTTCGAGAAGTAGTTGTCCACCTTCGAGTTGAGCATGGTGAGGATGTTGGAGACCTTCTCGAGGTTCTTCTCGAGCTTCTCCACCCGCACCATGATGTCGTCGAGCCTCTCCGCGGCCTCCGGCGGCTGTGAGGTCTTCTCGACATCGAACATCCGGGTCTCCATCATCTCGACCTTGCTCTCGAGGGCGGAGACGTTCTTGATCCCCTCGGATATCTCCTCTAGGAGCTGGCGGTCGGGGAACTCGATCTGGATGCTCTCCGACCCTGGCGTGTAGGCCTTCAGGGACTGGAGGGTGGCTATGGCGTCCACCGTCGGGAAGCCTCCCTTCACCCTCCCGTCGAGGGTCCTCAGGGTCGAGATGATCTCGCTCCCCTGCTTCCCGAGCCACGGGTTCGCCCGGACGATCTTGGTGATGTTCTCGATCATGCCTTCGAGCTCCGCCCCCGCGCGTGTGAGCTCGGAGCGCTCCATGAGCCTCAGGTCCCTGAGGGCGTCCTTCTTCCCCTTCTTGTTCCAGTCGCCGAGCGACCGTCCCTCGAACGGGAAGAACCCGGCGAAGTGGTCTACGCCCTTGACGACCATGTCCTGCACCTCGTCCCAGTCCTTCTGGCCTCCCTCGACCTTGGCCTCCTTGGACGAATTGAATATCATGCAGATGGAGCCGTTCGGGAGCAGGAACGATCTGATGGAGTACGGGCCGTCCTGCGCGAACTTGGGGTACGTCTGCGGCTTCTTCTCGTCGATGGTGTCCATGTACGCCTTGAGGTACTCCCTGGCGAATGCGACCAGGTCTTGGCTGTCGGGTATCTCAGGGCCAGCTTCCTTCGCGCTCATCTCCCTCTCCTTCCCTGCGCCTAGGGTATCCTCGGTTCGTGTTATTAACCTCTCGGAGGGCGGACCTCTCCCAGCATGGAGCTGGCCAGTAGAGGCAGGGTTATCGTTGCGTCCCCTTCCACGGTGATGTACTTGGCCGTCTCCTTGACCTTCCCCCAGCTCACCGCCTCCCTTATCCTGGCGCCTGACAGCGAGCCATCGTACTCCTCCGCTGTGGTGAGGTAGACGGCGAAGTCGAGGCCGTCCCTGAACTGGTTCCACCAGATGACATGGTGCTTCGAGATCCCTCCCCCGATCATCAGGGCTCCCGCCCTCTTGGACGTGAAGACTATGTCGGAGAGTTCCTGCTCGTCCCTGAGGACATCGATCGAGAAGTCTGGGTGCTGCTGCCTGAAGAGCCACAGCTGCGACCCGAAGGCGCCGTCGGTCAGCCCCGGGACATAGATGGGGATGTCGTTCTTCGCCGCCCAGTACAGTATCGACTTCCTGTCGTTGAGGCGGGTGCCGAACTCGTATGCGAGCTGCCTGCTCGACATGCACTTCTTCCCGGAATCGTAGAGCTCCTTGAGGATCGGCTGCATCTTCTGCTCGAGCACGACGCCGTAGCTGTCGTTCGGGATGAGTATGTTCCCGAGGCGGTTGATGCCCTTCCTGTGCAGGTCCGCGTCGTCCATCATGAAGTCGCCGTGGTAGTACTTCCTCCAGACCCGCGCGAGGTCGTGGTCGAGCGTTCCACAGGTGGTCACGACCACGTCGACCAGACGGTCCTCGATGAGCCGCCTGATGACCCCTCTGGTCCCCGTAGATATGATGCACGCCGGGAACGAGAGGAATATCGTGCACTTCTGCGCACGGAGCATGTCCCTCATTATTCCGCATGCCGTCCCGAGCTTCTTGGCTGTGAAGCCGCCCGAGGCGAGCATCTGCGCCGTGAGGTCCTTCACCTTCATCTCCGAGTCAATCTCGATGTCGGATATCGGTTTGAGCCTGCTCCCCATCGTGTGCACACCCTGTGGTTATCGTACTGAGTGAACCGGCCGAAAACATTTATAGCTTTCTTGCCGGATAGCGAGCCGATAGCATGCTGAAGGTCAAGCAGGTCATGTCGAAGCCCGTCATAACGATAACCCCAGAGACTCTCGTGAAGGATGCGACGGCCCTCCTGGCAACGAGGAACGTCTCCGGCGCGCCGGTGGTCGAGGGCGAGAAGATCGTGGGCGTCTTCAGCGAAGCAGACGTCCTCAGGTCCCTGAAGACCATGAAGAAGGAGATGCGTCTCGTCTTCCCGTCGATATCCTCATTGGGCATCGCCTTCCAGGAGGAGGTCACCCAGCGCGAGATAATCGAGGCCTACGAGGAGATAGGCAACACCCAGGTCAAGGATGTCATGTCCAAGGAGGTCGTGACGGTCGACGCCGACATACCTCTCAACGACGCGATAGCGAAGATGGTCCAGCGCGGGATCTCCCGGCTCCCCGTCATAGAGGACAAGAAGCTCGTCGGCATAGTCACCCGGGGAGACATAATCCGCGGACTGGCCATGGATAAGGGCAACGGCGGGCACTAGCCGCCGTCTCACCACTTGAACAGGCCCTTCTTCTCTTTCTTCTCGTCTTCCTTCTTGGGGGCGGTCTTCAGGACCCTGGTGACGGTCTTCTTCTCCGGCGCCTGCTGATCGGCCTGCTGCACCGCTGGAGAGATGGCTGGAGGTGCCGCTGCCTCCTGGGGCGCAGCGGCCGTTGCCATGTTGAAGCGGTGTCCGCATTCGAGGCATCTGCTGCTGGAATCGGGGTAGGTATAGAGGGACTCCTTGCCACACTTCCCGCACTTCGCCTCGGGGATGCGGGTGATTACACCTCGTTCGACCCTCTTGGCGTCCAAGTCCTTCCTGAGCGGGTCGTGCCTCTCCGTGGCGAGCCTGGCGTACTTGGCGGCGGCGACTATGTCCTTCTTGGCCATTGCGTCCCTCGCCGATCGGATGAATATCAGCCCGTCTTCCACCGGGAGCCCATATGCTGATGCCTCCTCGAGGTCTGGCCCGACGGTCTGTATCGTGGAGCTTATCCTCATGACCTGTCTGGATTCGATGTCCTTGTCCCGTATGCTGTCGGCGTGGGCGGTGTCCGCGGCCTTCTCTATGGCCGCGAGTAGGTCAGCAGCCCTCCTGAAGTCGCTCCTCTCGAAGGCCTTCTTGGCCTCCTCGAGTTCGGTCTCGTGGGCGGCCTCGTCCTTGCGCGCTTCCCTGCATTCAAGGACCGCGGCTCTGACATAGTGGAACGATGCGCCGATCTGTTTCCCGCGCTCGCTCTTGGCGTACTCCGCGGTCGCCTTCGCCTCGTCCACAAGCCTGGAGCACTCAACGAAGTTGTAGTCGCCCTTGGCCTGGGCCGCGATCTCTAGTAGTCTCCTCGATGCGGAGGTGTCCGTGCCGAACGATTCGAACTCGAGGAGCATCCTGTTCAGCTCCTCCATGGCCGTGGCCGTTCCAGTGATGAACGATTCGTATGCCTTGGCGGTGAGGGACTCGAGGTTCTCGAGCGCCTCTTCCCTTCTCCTGGGGTGCCCGTCTATGAATGCGCGCTTGGCCTCCGCCAGTGCGGTCTTCAGGGCAGGGTCGAGCTGTCCCTTCCGCATGGATATCCCTGAGAGGAGCGTCTCGGCGGCCCTGATCGCCAAGGCGGTGGAGTAGACCTCGTATGCGCTTATGCTCGATAGCGCTCTGCCCCTGGCTTCCCTGTTTAGCTTGATCGCTTCTGCGAAATCCCCGAGCACCATTCGGTTCCAGGCCTTCTCCGCGGCCGAATCTATCTCGAAGAAGCCAGGCCGCATCATGAGCGCCTGGTCGATGTTCCTTTCTATGGTGACCTCGTCCTCTTCGGGGAGTTCCTTCGCCTGCGCAGGATGCTCCGATATGTCCTTGAGCTCCTTCTCGATGGCGCGGACCTCGTCCGCCGCGGGCTGCTCCGTCGGTCGGGACTTCTGCTTGGGCCTGTACTTCTCGACAGCTGCTGCGACTTGCTCCTCGGTCAGGCTGGAGGTGGCAATCCTCTCGATTATCTCCTTCTTGTTCCTGCAGTCGCCGACGTCCACCCCATGTTCGATGGCGAGGGTTTTGAGCTTCTGGACCGTGAGCTCGCTGAGCATGCTCCTCGTAGCTTCTGCCATGGGGGGATTCCTCTCGCTTCACGCCACCTATCAGGATTATCTCTGATAATTGTTTCGCACGCGGCGTCGCGCTCCGAGAACAATCACCATGAGGCCCTAGCGGCATAGGCCAGCTTCATCACCGACTCAAGCGCGGCTTCCTCAACAAAACCTAAGTACAATCCAAGATGTTGAGCGAGGCATGGATGCGGCCGCAGAGAAGGTGGCAGTCGCAAGGCTGTCAGTCTACTCCAACACCGGTCTGGTCATACTCAAGGTCGTAATCGGGGTCCTCATGGGCTCCGTCAGCGTTCTCTCGGAGGCCATACACTCCGGGATCGACCTGGTCGCCGCCATGATCGCGCGGTACTCGGTGAAGCGGTCGGCGGAACCCGCGGACGCGGATCACAGGTATGGTCATGGCAAGTTCGAGAACTTCTCCGGGATGGTGGAGGGCGCCCTCATCTTCATCGCGGCTGCATGGATCGTCTACGAGGCGTCGAAGCGGCTCTTCGACGAGAACCCCGTGGAGCTCGTGGGAGCTGGCCTGGTCGTCATGGGCGTGTCCACGGTCGTCAATTACATGGTCTCGAGGAAGCTCTTCGAGGTGGCGAAGCGCACTGACTCGTTGGCCTTGGAGGCGGACGCATACCATCTGAGGACGGACGTGTGGACCTCCCTAGGGGTCTTCGTCGCGCTGGGGCTCATACTGGTCACGGGGATCCAGATACTGGACCCGATTGTCGCCATCATGGTGGCGATGTTCATCGTCAAGGCGGCATTCGAGATAACGAGGCGTTCGACCGAGGGCCTTCTGGACGTGAGCCTGCCGAAGAACGAGATGGATGCCATCGAGAGAGTCATGAACGAGCACTCGGCGGATTTCGTCAATTTCCACAGGCTTAGGGCCCGGAAGATGGGCTCGGAGAGACAGATCGACCTCCATGTAACCGTCCCTCGCCAGCTGACGGTTGAGGCCGGGCACAGCCTCGTGACCCATCTCGAGGAGGAGATCAAGAAGCTCCTTCCAGGCAGCATACTCGTGATACACATAGAACCGTGCAAGGCAGACTGCGAACGTTGTGGGATGGCTGGCTCGAAACCGGTCTTCCGCGGCAAATCGTGAGCCTGCCTCAGACCATCCCCCGGGAGGCGAGGATGCGCTCGACCTCCCTGAACGCCCGCTCGCCGTCCTCGCTGTTGTCCACCCTGACCCATCCGTCCGAGGACGTCAGGCTTAGGGCGACCGCGCGCACCTTGCCGAGCTGTTCCCTCGTCTCGAACATCTCCCTCGCCGAATCCCTCGACTCTATCCTTCTCAGCGCCACCTCGGGGTCTATATCAATGAACAGGGCCAGGTCCGGGAACGGGAGGAGGCGCCTGAAGAAGGCGTATGCGTACGGGGCGAGAGCCGGCGGGAGGTACGCGGTGCCGAGGAGGTACCTGACGAATATGACGGTGCCGTCCCGTCCCCTCTGGAGCCTCGCGACCGATGCCAGCACATCGGCGGTGAAGAAGATGGTCGCCATCAGCCTGGCGCAGGGACCCGACCTCTCCAGAGCCCTCTTCGAGATTGTGCCGAGGCGACCCGTCGACGGATGAGACACGAGGGTCACTCTGGCTCCCTTCGATGACATCAGCTCGGCTATCCTGCGCGCATGGGTGTCCTTCCCGCACCCGTCGAGGCCGTCGACCGCTATGAACCTGCGGATGCTCAGACCCCCAGGATGTGCAGGTAGGCAGCGACAGTGAGCGGGATCACCAGGTTGTCGACCTTCCCGGGCGTCACAGCCTCCAGACACGTGACGAGGCCAGCCACTGCCGCGGCGAATGGAATGAGGAGATCCGGTGAGCCGCCTCCTGCATAGTCTATCAGATCGAAGTAGAACCAGTCGAGCACGACGACCGCTGCGAAGGTCGCGGCGAAGACCGCCGTGCTGCCTTCAACGGTCCTGTTCCTCAAGAGCCTGACGGTCCCGAATCTCCTGCCTATCAGCTCGCCCATCCCGTCGCCGAATGACATAGCAGCGATGGCGATCGAAGCAGCGAACAGGTCGTCGAAGAGCGCGTAGGCGATGGCGGTCCACGAGATCGCGTACAGGACGAGACCGTAGGAATGCCCTTCTGCTGAGCGGGCCCCCAGCGGGCTCCTCCTGAGCGCCTCGACTGGGGAGAGCGGGCTCGCCAGCAGGAGGATGACTATGAACGGCAACGCGGCCAGCCCGGCCATGATCTCACGCGTGTCGAAGGCCCACCAGAAGAAGACTATCCCGCCGGTGAGTATGTGGAGGATCTTCCTCGGGTTCGAGACCCTGCCCTTGAGGGCCCAGCTGAGCGCAACCACGCATGACACGTAACCGTACACGCCGATGAGTCCGAGCAGGTCGCCCTCCGTGAGCTCGACCACGTCATCGGATTATGCCAGGGGCGGCAAAATACTTTCCGGGCCCAGGGGCGGTCATGGCCCCTTCTTCCGGGTCAATTCGGCGACGAGTTCCTGCGCTCGGTCCATCCTGACCTTCCTCTCGGAGACCATGATCCTCACGACCTCGTCGACCAGGTCCGGGGGACACCCTGCACTTGAGGCGATGTTCTTGGCGTGGAGAGACATGTGCCCCTTCTGTATGCCGACCGTTGCCAGCGCCCTCAGGGCGGCGAAGTTCTGCGCCAGTCCGACCGCGGCAGCCACCTCCCCGAGCTCGCTCGCCCCCTTAATGCCGAGGAGCTTGATGCATGCCCTCGCGGTAGGATGGACTTTGGTGGCGCCCCCGATGAGCCCCACGGCCATGGGCAGCTCGATGGTGCCAGCCAGATCGCCCTCGTGGGTCTTCTCGAATGTCGTGAGGGGCTTGTAGCCTCCCTTCATGGCGGCGTAAGCGTGCGCGCCCGCCTCGATGGCGCGCGTGTCGTTACCCGTCGCGAGCATGACCGCGTCTATCCCATTCATTATCCCCTTGTTGTGAGTGGCGCATCTGAATGGGTCGGCCTCCGCGAACACATATGCCTCGACCACCCCGTCCACTACGTCCTCGCCGCCGATGTCCTCCTTCGCCCATACGGCGTGCGCGCGTGAGAGCCTGTGGATGGCCAGATTGGACAGTATCCTCAGGTAGACCTTCCCTCCGGTCATCCTCTCCAGCAATGGGGCCACCGCCTCCGCCATTGTGTTGACGGCGTTGGCGCCCATCGCGTCCCTGACGTCCACATGCA
>JALOTO010000050.1 GCA_025457845.1 Thermoplasmata archaeon
GCGGTCCCTCTCCACCTCCTCGTACTTCGTGGTGACATCGTCGACGTACAGCACGAGCCTGTTCTCGGGAGGGAAGGGCGAGGGGACCTCTGTCCGCCTGGCATCCTTCGGGAGGCCGATCGTGTCGATGTACTGGTCCAGAGGCGTGAGCGTCCCGGACATGTGCACGCTGGCGTGGCACTCCGCGATCGGCTTGCACGCGATGGATGCGTCGAGGCAGTACGCCTCGAGGGCCTTCGTGTCCTTGTCGGAGACGACCAGCTTGATGTACTCCCCCTCGTCGAGCGAATGCCAGAACGTCAGGAACCCGGCCGTGTTGTGGACGTACGACCTCGGCAGCCTTCCGGCCAGCTTCTTCCGGTCGCGGACCATCTCGCCGAAGTTGGCCGCATGGGAGACCATGCCAGCAACCCCCCTGCTCGTCTGTCTGGTCCGGAACATGAGCTCCTCGCTGACGAACCCGTCGGGAATGATCCCGTCCTCGTCTATGAGGTACTCCTCGACCCCCTTGTCGAGCGCCTCCTGGAGCATGAGGACGAAGTCCCTGAGGCTCACCCCCTCGGCCACCTCCGGGTCGCCGAACTCGTCGACCTCCCTCTCGGCGAGCCTGAGCCCGATGGAGGAGAGCTGGGCGGATTCGAGCTCGCGGGCGTAGGAGGGCAGGTTGTGCGCCTCGTCTATGATCAGGACGATGTCGGGCAGGGCGCACGCCATCCAGTCCATCAGCGCGTGCCTGATGAACCCGTCGAAGAACATGATGTATGGCACCGCGACGACATCTGCCATCGCCACGTGCTGCTTCGCGATCTCGTAGGGGCAGAGCTTCCTGTCTATGCAATGGCTCACGAACTCCTCCGCCGTCGGGAGTTCGTCCCTGGCGAAGGCCATGACCGGCTGTAGGTCCTCCGAGACGGTGTTCGAGTAGTAATGGCAGGCATCCTCCTCGCCCCTGAGCACCCGCGCCTTCCTCTCGCTGCACACCTTGGAGAGCTCCTCAGAGCTCCCCTGGGAGAGCTCCTCGTCGTTCATCGCCAGGGGGCACATGTTCTTGCGCCCCTGCAGGGCGACCCCGAAGACCTTGCCCTTCTCGTTGATCCTCCGGAGCTCCAGCATGACCTGGCGCTGCTGGGAGTTCGTCCGGGTGAGGTAGAGGAGCTTCTTCCCCTTCTCGTGGCACTGCGCGGCGCACGCGGAGAGGGCGCAGACAGTCTTGCCCGTCCCGGTCCCGCTCTCCACGACGAGGTGGGCCCTGTCCCTGCAGGCCTCGGAGACGGCCGACATGAGCCTCTCCTGGCCCTGCCTGGGCGTGTAGGGGAACAGTCTCGCGTGCATCCGGCGGCATGAGGATGCGGCATGGTCAAAGGGCTTTCGCTGGCAAGAGCGAAAGTACGAAAAGAAGAGGTTTCGGTCGTCTGCGGAGCCTTCACTCCCTCTGCCAGATGTCCTCTGGGACCTCGTCGTAGACGCTGGCCTGCTCGCCGCCGTCGGCTCCCTCGGCCAGTTTCCCGGCAAGGAGCTCGTTTATGCGCTCCTTGCGGAACATCCAGTAGTGGATGCGCCACTCCCTCCCGTCGTAGAGGGTGGTCTCCTCGCGCTCCGTCATCAGGATTCCCGCGTCCTCGAGCATGTAGAACGCGTCCCTGTCCTCCGGCTCGAGTACGTTGTCTATGATCCTCTCGCTGTAACCGAAGAAGTTCATCACATGCGTGGCCATCGCCCGGGCTTCCTCCTCGGGCATTCCAGACTTGTCGATGCTGTTCTTGATGGCCTTCGTGAGATGCTCGACGGTGAGGGTCGTCCCCCTGACCTCTCCATCGGACTTCTTCAGCTTGGTGAGGATGTTCATAGATTCTCCTCTCCTTCCCTTCAACCCAATCAAACCCCTATATCGCGCCCAAATAGGCACCAAGGACCTTCGCGACGGAAGATTATTTAGCAAGTCGGGGTATAAATATGTTCGCGTTCCACGAGAACGCCGTCCACGGGACCCGCACTTGCCCTCCGTAACGGTCGGTCGCCCCGTGGCCACTAATGTACGTCGAGGTGAGATGAGTTGTTGGCGGAGTTCAGCGTCGTCCCCCTGGGAAAGGGGGAGAGTGTCAGCCCTTTCGTGGCCCGATGCCTCAAGATAGTCGTTGAATCCGGCCTGGACTACCGGCTGAACCCCATGGGGACGGTGGTCGAGGGTGACTACGACCAGGTCATGGACGTCGTGAGGCGGTGCCACATGGCCGTCATGGCCGAGTGCCCCAGGGTGATAACGACCGTGAAGATCGACGACCGGGCCGGGGTGAGGGGGATGATGGAGGGTAAGATCCGTTCGGTCGAGGAGAAGGTCGGGACGAAGTTGAAAAGATAAGAGGTTTCCTGCGCGCAGCACCCTTCTCTCAGAAGAGGCTTATCTGTCCCATGAGGGTGAAGCTGAACCACCATATCGTCAGGACGGTGGCGGCCGCCACGAGGGCGAACCTCACCCACTTCTCCATGTCCGCCCTCATTATGGCGGCCATGAACAGGTCGGTCACCAGGATGAACGCTCCGAGGGAGCCCAGGACAAGTCCTGCCTCCCAGTAGTCCTGGCTGAGACCATATATCAGCGACCCAAGCATCACCAGGAATAGTCCGAAGGCTGTTCCGATGGCCACGACGAAGTCGGAGACCAGCGGTTTCAGGAGTTCCGATGGTGACCTGTGGGGCTGCGGTTGATACACGGGCGCGTATGTCGGGTACGGCATCTGCTGTACGGGACCTGGTTGCTGTCCAGAAGCCATTTTTATCCCATCCTAGCCTATAATGCCATCTGACGGGTATATAATTTTCGGAGATTGCCTATAAATAACGACGCGTGCAGGCGGGCGCGCGCCCTACCCCGTCCACGATCGCCTGTCGGTGGGGATCAGCTCTTGTTCTCGGCCGTGTCCGGGCTCTCCTGAGAGCGCTTGTTCCGGACGACGACCATGCGGCACTTGCGGACCTTGGCTATGACTGGCTTGCCGAATTGTACTTCCACGTTCACGCACCTTCCACTCGGGAACCCTATCCTCCAATCGAGCCCCGCGTGTCTCTACGGCCGGATACGACGTATCTCGTCATATATAAACCGACCGTCAGTTTTCCGTCATGTGATTGCCACGGCGATGCAATGAAGTAGGGCTGTTGGCCAGCCTATTGTCCTTCCCTGTAGGCCTCCGCCTTCCTCGCGAGGTTCAGGAGTTCGTCCCGCAGGTTCTCCCTTTCGATGGGGGTCACGGACCTCACCACCTTGGCAGGGGCCCCCATCACGATCGAGTCCTTGGGGATGCTACTCTTCGCAACGACGATGCTCCCCGCGGCCACGATGCTGCCGCTTTCCACCACGGCCCCGTCGAGGACGGTCGCGCCTATGCCCACGAGGACCCCGTCCCCGATGGTGCATCCGTGGAGCCTCGCCCCGTGGGAAATGATGCATCCTTCCCCGACCCTGACGGGGCGGCCCTTTGGCGCCTCGACGAACGCCATGTCCATGACCGCCGTCCCTACACCTATCTCCACGGAGTCGTCGTCTGCCCTTATCAGTGCGCGCGGCCATACGGTCGCACGCTCGCGCACGCGGACCCTGCCGATGACCAGCGCGTCCCTGTCGACGTATGCGCCTTCGTCCACGACAGGCCCGACCTTACCGAACTCCCTGAGGGCCACGCCCCCTCATGCCCCTCGTTCGGGATTTAGCTTTCGCAGCTCCGTCATCCCCAGGCTGGGAGAGCGGTTCCGAACACCTTATCTATCCTTAATCCGTTCCTGAAGCCTACCCCCCATGCACCGCATGAATCCAGAGCACTCCAGAGGAGGCGTCGAGAGTGACTGACGATACGGACCTGAGGTCGAGGCTGTTCGAGGTCCTCAGGACCATGTTCTCGGATCTGCGCGCGTCCACGGACCCGCTGAAGTCCATGGACGCGGTTGCCGAGGCCATGGTCAAGCTCACGGATGCAGATTTCGGCATGGTCACCCTGATGAATCCGGACCGCATGTCCGGGACCACGGTCGGGGTTGCCAGGGTGCCACCGAACATGCGCCCCCCGTCTACGCTCTCGGTCATAAGGGAGTACAGGAACAAGCCCCTGCCGACCTCGGCTCCGGATGCTCTGAGGCTGACGAGCTTCGACGACGTCCCGGACGACATAAAGGAGAACATCAAGCTGTTCGGCATAGGTGAGGTCATCACATGCACCATCGTCCTCAGAGGTGACGTCGTCGGGTTCCTGAACGCCTTGAAGTCGGTGGGGTCTGCGCCGTTCCCGCCGGGCACCGAGGAGGCCATGACGGAGTTCTCGTCCTTCGTAGCCATCACGGTCGACAACATCAAGAGCTCGTTGCAGCTGAGGAAGACCGTCCACGAGACGGCCAAGATGATCGAGACGGCACCGATTGGCATACTGCTCGTCGACACCAAGGGCATCATAAGATCGATCAACCAGAACCTTGTCAAGATCTTCGGGAGGAAGACGGAGGAGGAACTGGTCGGGACAAGCGTGTTCGAGATCGCGTCGGTCAACAGGTCCGGGATGGACACTCTCATCATACACGGGATGGACGGCCACGCATCGGAGAAGACCGACCTCCACCTCGTGATCGCCCCTGACAGGGCGTACTACCTCCACGTCAAGGTCTCGCCGCTGACCAAGGAGTCAGGAGAGCCCGAAGGGGCCGTGCTGGTGGCCATGGACACATCCTCGAAGGTCCGGCTGGAGAACCAGCTCGAGCGGTCCTACGAGAAGCTCACGCAGACCTTCCAGGAGCTCGAGCGGGTCACCAAGATGAAGAGCCAGTTCATCGATGTCGTCTCTCACGAGCTGCGCACCCCCCTGACCGTCATGCGCGGCTATGTCGACATGGTCGAGTCCGAGTACTCGCACAAGCTCGACCCGAAGTTCGCCCAGAAGCTCAAGATCATCAAGGCGAACACCGACAAGCTCTACGGCCTCGTCGAGAGCATGCTCGATGTCAGCAGGCTGGAGAAGGGGTCCATGCAGATACATCCAGAGCCTCTGAAGGTGGACACCGTCCTGGAGGAGATAGTCAAGTCGAGGATGAAGGACGCGCAGGAGAAGAACCAGACCCTCACCCTCGGCATCGAGGGGAGCATCCCGTTGCTCATGGCGGACCGGCGCAGGATACGGGACGTCTTCAACCACGTCATAGACAACGCGGTCAAGTACACCCAGGAGGAGGGGCGCATCCATGTGGGGGTCAGGGACGAGGGCAAGATGGTGCACGTCTGGGTCAAGGACAACGGCGTCGGCATCCCCCTGGAGAACCTCGGGCGTATCTTCGACAGGTTCTACATAGTCGCGAGCAACGACCTCGCCCATCCCGTCGACAGGATAGGCCTGAGCCTCCCCATCAGCAAGGGGATTGTGGAGGCCCACGGAGGGAGGATATGGGTCGAGAGCCAGGTCGGGAAGGGGAGCGTCTTCCACGTCGAGCTCCCGAAGGAGCCTCCTAGGTAGGTTTCTAATAGGCGCGGGCGTTCTCGGATTCGATGCCTCCGAGGGAGAGGACCAACGCGATAGCGCTCACGGTCATCGCGAGCCTGATCTGGGGCACTTCGTTCCCAGGGGTCAAGTGGGGCCTCGGATATGTCGGGAACGACGTCCTGTTCCTGTGGCTCAGGTTCCTTGTCGCGTCGGCAGCCACCCTGGCGGTGGTCCTGTACCTCCGCCGCTTCTCGTTCTCCGTGTTCAAGGAGCCCGTCGTGTGGCTCATAGGCGCCTTCAACGCCGGCTCCTTCGCGGCGCAGTACGTCGGTCTCAACTACACGACCGCCTCGAAGACCGCCCTGCTGGTCGACATCAACGTCGTGGCAGTTGCCGTGATCTCCTACTTCGCCTTCAAGGAGCGGATCGGCAGGCTCCAGGCGCTCGGCGTCGTAAGCGGCATAGTCGGCGTCGTCCTCCTGACGGTCGACGGGGGTCTGTCTTTCGGCGGAGACGAGTTCTTCGGGGACATGCTCGTGTACCTGGCCGGCTGGGGATGGGCGTTCTTCATAGTTCTCAACAAGAAGGTCCTGTCGAGGCACAGCGCCCTCGAGGTCTCGTCGGCGGCGATCGCCACATCGACCGTGTGGCTCGTCATCCCCGTGGCCTACCTGTCGATCGTCGGGGCCGACTTCACCCTGGAGCCGATGGCGTGGGTCTCGATAGTGTATCTGGGCATCTTCTGCACGTCCATCGCCACGCTCCTATGGGCCATGGGCCTGGAGGGGGTCTCCGCGACCGCCTCGGCGACCATAATGCTCATCGAGATCGTGACGGCACTCGTGATATCCATAGGCCTGCTCGAGGAGACATTGACCACGGCCGCCATAGCGGGCGCGGTCCTCGTGTTGGCGGCGGTTTACCTGGTGTCGTCTTCGCCGCCAGAAGAGATGCACGCGGTCACCCACACGTGAAGCCCGTGTCGTTCAGGTGACCGAACCGACGTACCCAGTTATCCCGTCGAGGATCATCTGCACAGCGTAGGCCGAGGTTATCAGTCCCATGACCCTCGTGAGCGCCCTCGTCCCGGCCTTTCCGATGACCTTGTAGAGCGAAGCCGCCTGCCAGAGCAGGACCGCTACGAACCCCATGGACACCAGGAGAGCCAGCACGACGAGGGTCGTGTTCGCTGTGCCGGTCAGTATGATGACGACCGATATCGCCCCGGGTCCGGCCAGCATGGGCGTCCCGAGAGGGACGAACGCGATATCCTCGGGGGCATGGGGTGCCGGTTCCGCAGCAGGCTCCTCCTCGTTGCCGCGTCTGGCCCGAGGCGTGTCGCCCTCGTAGAGCATCATTATGCCGATGACGAGCAGCAACAGGCCGCCCGCGATCCTGAGCGCATCGATGGAGACCGACAGATACTCGAGGATGGCCTCGCCGACGAGGGCGAAAGCGACTAGGAGCGCGGTGGAGAATGTCAGCGCGTACCTCAGGGTCTTCATCCTGGACGAGGTGTCCATGCTCGAAGTGAGCCCGAGGTAGATCGGCAGGACCCCGAAAGGGTCTATGACGATGAACATCGGGATGAGTATGACCAGGAACTCGGCCGCCATCGGGACCACGGACTGGCGTCCGGGTATATGATGGCTTCCAGAACGGTCGAAAGCGTCTTTACTTGCCGACCGCATCCGGGGTGACGATCACATGTCCGGGAAGAACGGTCTCGACGAGGTCTACTCGCGCATCGACAAGGACAACAAGAGGCACATCGCGCGCATAAGGCGTCTCCTCCGCCAGCCGAGCTCGAGCCAGCAGGACATCGGCATCGACGAATGCGCGGACCTGGTCGCCGACCTGTACAGGGAGGTCGGATGCGACAAGGTCGAGGTGATCGAGACCAAGGGCAACCCCATAGTCTACGGCGAGTGCAAGGGGAACAGCGACAGGACCCTCCTCGGGTACTTCATGTACGACACGATGCCGTTCAACGAGCCCGGGTGGGAGAGCCCTCCCATGGAGGCCAGGATCGTAGACAAGAAGCTCCCCGCGGGCAAGGTCAAGGCCATAGTGAACAGGGGGGCAGACAACACCAAGGGCCCGCTCGCCGCGTTCCTCAACTCGGTAGAGGCGTGCGTCAAGGCGGACGGCCGGCCTCCGGTCAACCTCATCCTGGTGTCGGAGGGCGAGGAGGAGCTCGGCAGCCCGAACCTCCCTCCTTACATCAAGAAGGACAAGAAGCGCCTCTCGAAGGCCGATGCATGCTACTTCCCCTACTTCGGGCAGGACTCCGACGGCGAATCGAACATATACCTCGGGGTCAAGGGCGTCGTCTACTTCGAGCTCGAGTGCTCGGGCAAGTCCTGGGGCCGGGGTCCCGAGGAGTTCGGCGTGCACAGCAGCCAGAAGGCGTGGCTGGACAGCCCGGTCTGGCGCCTCGTCGACGCCCTCAAGACCATGTGCGACGACAACGGCAACAAGATCCTCATCGAGGGCTTCTCCGACGATGTCGCCCCGCCCAGCGACGAGGATGAGGAGCTCATAGCGGCGCTCGCGAAGCGCCTCGACACGAAGGCATTCAAGGAGGACATGAAGGTCAGCAGGTTCATGATCCCCGAGGACGACAAGGTCGCCCTCATCAAGAAGTACGTCTACGGCACGACGCTCAACATCGACGGCATCTGGGGCGGCTACACAGAGAAGGGCTCGAAGACCGTCCTCCCGCACAAGGTCACCTGCAAGATCGACATCCGGCTAGTGCCGGACCAGAAGAAGGCCAACATGATGCCTCTCGTGAGGAAGCACCTGGACGAGCACGGCTACAGGGACATCAAGATGACCGAGATAGACACGGGCTACGACCAGTGCAGGGCGAGCGTCAAGGAGCCTGTCGTCCAGTCCATCCTGCGGTCGTTCTCGGCCTTCGGCCTTGACCCGGCGATATGGCCGACGAGCGGCGGGGCAGTGCCGTTCTATGTGTTCAAGGACTACCTCGGCCTGCCGTTCACCATGAGCGCCATCGGCCACAGCAGCCTCGCTCACAGCCCGAACGAGTACATGGTCGTCGAGGGGAACAAGAATATCGCAGGCCTCCCCGAGATAGAGAAGTTCTTCGTCCACTTCATGGACGGCTTCGCGAAGGGTGCTTGAGCGCCGACTCGTATGCCCTGAGCACCGTCTTCGCGGCCCCGTCCCAGGAGAAGTCCTTCACCCGCTCCAGCCCTGCCCTTCCCATCCTCGCCCTGAGGTCGTGGTCCCCGAGCAGCCGGCCCACCGCGTCGGCAAGGCCGGAGACGTCCCCGCTCTCGACGAGGAGCCCGTGCTTCCCGTCGACGACGAGCTCGGGGATCCCTCCCACCCTCGTCGCCACCACAGGCTTCTCGAAGGCCATCGCCTCCATGATCGAGAGGCCCCACCCCTCGTTCCTGGACGGCAGGACGAGGACATCGCAGTCGGAGTAGAGCTGCATGAGCATCTCCTGGCTGACCGATTCGTGCATCTCCACGGACTCGTCGATCCCAGCTCTGTTCGCCAGCACCTTGAACCATCCGGGGTCGTCGGTCCCGCGGAAGCCGGTCTTCCCCACGACGACCAGCCGCGCGTTGGGGTACTTCTGGAGGACCC
>JALOTO010000180.1 GCA_025457845.1 Thermoplasmata archaeon
CGGGGTGCGGGGAAGGGCCTTCGGCCTCCACAAGATGTTCGATTCCCTCGGCGCGGTCGCCGGCCCGCTTGTCGCGCTCGCCATAATCGTCCTCACCGCGGCGAGTCTCGAGGCGCTCGAGGACTCGACCTACAGGACCATATTCATCGCGGCGACCGTGCCCGCGTTCCTGGCGGTGGCGGTCATAGTCCTCTTCGTCAGGGAAAAGGAGGGGGCGGCCGGGAAGGTCAAGGGGCGGTTCCTCGCCGAGGCGAGGAAGCTGGAGAGGCCCTTCTGGCTCCTCATGGTCGTCGTGCTCGCCTTCTACATAGGCGAGATCAGCTACGCATTCTTCATCCTGAGGGCGCAGGACGTCGGGCTGTCCATCGTCGCGGTCCTGCTCCTCTACACGATGTACAACCTCGTCTACGCGCTCACGGCGATGCCCGCCGGGGCGCTCTCGGACCGCATCGGAAGGAAGCCGGTCGTCCTCATATCCTTCGCCGTCTTCGCCATCACGTGCGCGGTCATGGCAACCTGGGGATCGGTCCTGGCCGTGGTCGCCGGGTTCGGCCTCTACGGGCTCTACAAGGGCACCTCCGAGGGCGTCCTCAAGGCCTATGTCGTCGACTTCATCCAGCCGGAGATGCGCGGGACCGCCCTCGGCGTCTTCCACACGGCCGTCGGCCTGGTCATGCTGCCCGGCGGGATCGTGGCCGGCCTGCTCTGGGATAGTTACGGGCCCTGGGCGACCTTCACATACGGCGGCATCATGGCGATAGCCGCCGCCGCCCTGCTGCTCGTCCTCGGAAGAGAGAGGGCACGCCCGACAGCTTCATGAGGCTGGCGGCGTTCTCGACCCACTGGTGAGGACATGAAGGTGACCAAGGGCGTGGCGTACGGGCTCATGGCCGCCGCGGCCGTGCTCTGGGCGACCTCGGGGACGCTCACCTCGCTCGCGATAGACGAGGGGGCGACCGCGAACCAGGTCGCCGTGTACGCCGCGACGTTCAGCGTGATGATCCTCCTCCCGGCGGTGCATCTCCTCGACAGGCCGTCGCTCAGGCTGCGTCGGAAGGACTTCCCCGCGATGCTCCTCTTCGCAGTGCTCACCGGCTCCATCTTCTCGCTCGCCTGGTACCACTGCGTCGACCTGACCTCCGTCACGACGGCTGTCATCCTGCTCTACTCGTATCCCAGCATCGTCACACTCGCCTCGGTCTTCCTGCTCAACGAGAGGCTCACGCCCGCGAAGGCGATCGCGCTGCCTCTCACGTTCATGGGCTGCATACTCGTCTCCGGCGCCTACGACCTCGAGCTCGTCAGGCTCAACCTCGTCGGCATCGCCCTCGGGCTCTACACGGGCATCGCGGCTGCCGTGTACTACCTGTGGACGAAGAAGTGGCTCGCGACATACTCCTCCAACACCGTCGCGCTCTACCTGGCGATCCTGACGGTCCCGGGGGTCGTGCTCCTCGCCGACCCTTTCACGCTCCTGGACACTCCCCTGAACACGGCCGCATGGGGGCTCATTTTCCTGATAGGGCTACTGCCGGGCACGGTCGGGTTCGTCATCTCCATGGTCGCGCTCAAGCACATAGAGGCGAGCAAGGCCAGCATAGTCGCTAGCATCGAGCCCGTGGCGGGGGTCATGCTGGCCGTGCTCGTTATCGCCGAGAGGCTGGAGTGGCTCCAGGTCGCCGGCGTGGTCCTGGTCGTCGCGGGCGTCCTCATGCTCAGGATAGCTCACAGGGACGGCGACGACATCCCCGAGACGCCCCCTGGGAGGACCGCGGAGCCGCACAGGGACGACCGGATGGCAAACGGCAAATAACCCTCTGGCCAATGCCCGGACGGACGTGGGGACCATGATCATCGCGAGGGTATCGAGCGGCATTCCGGGCCTGGACTCAGTGCTGCAGGGCGGCATACCGACCAACTCGACCATCGCGCTCAGGGCCGAGCCTTCGAACCACACCGAATGCTTCCTGCAGCAGTTCGTGGTCGAGGGCCTGAGACACGGCTTCCCCGCTCTATACTGCTGCCTCTCCAGACCGGTCGCCAGCGTGGTCAACAGTATGAGGCACCAGGGCTTCGACGTCCTGGAGCAGATAGCGAACGACCAGCTCATCTTCATCGACTGCTACTCGCTCCACAAGAGGACCTCGGGCATGGGCGTCGACCCGGTCATACAGAAGAAGATAGTCACGGTGACCGAGGTCGACGACGAGAGGATGCTCCAGGAGGGGCTGGCCGAGGCCGTGGCGCGCATCTCCAACCTCAAGGGCATCAGGGCGGTGTGCGAGAGCGTCCCGGGGACCCTCACCTCGAAGCAACCGGTCCAGGTCATGCGCTGGGGGAGGCGGGCGTTCGCGGACCTCAGGGCATTCGACACGGTGAGCGTGCACGCGTTCCCCGTCGGGATACGCGAGGAGCTGTTCAAGCTCATGGCGCACGACTTCGACGGGGTCATGGAGATAAGGGCAGAGCACACCCCGGCCAAGGTGAGGTACTCGTTCGGCGTCCACAAGATGAGGATGACAGACGTACCCGCGAAGTACTACGACCTGGAGATCGAGGAGAACCTGCTGACCCTCAAGACCCACTTCGACAAGATATCCTGAACCGCTGCTCACACGGTCGTCGATGGCTCGAAGAAGTCGCGGAACAG
>JALOTO010000181.1 GCA_025457845.1 Thermoplasmata archaeon
CGAGGTTCTTCTCGTCGAGGTCGGAGACGCCTATGACGGCCACGTTCTCCAGCTTCGAGAACTCGTCGAGGATCTTCTTGCCCCAGTACCCTATCCCTATGACGCCGACGTTGAACTTGGCCATGAGTCCACCTACCCGTAGAAGCCGCTGATGCTCTCCACTACGTACTTGATCTGCTCGTCAGTGATGTCCACGAACATGGGCAGGGTGAGGACCTCCTTGCAGAGCCTCTCGGTGACGGGGAGCATCCCCTCCTTGAATCCGTACATGTCCCTGTAGACCGGCTGAAGGTGGATCGGGATGTCGTAGTGCACCCCGACGCCCACGCCCTTCGACTCGAGGTGGGCCTTCAGCTCGTTCCTCCTCTTGGTCAGAACCCCGTACTGGTGGTACACGGGCTCGAAGTCCTTGGAGGGCTTCGGGGGCAGCCTGAGGTCTCCCACGCCCTTGAGCATGGAGTCGTACTTGGCCGCGACGGCCCTCCTCTTCTCGTTCCAGGCCTCGAGGTTCTTGAGCTGGAGTATGCCGACCGCCGCGTTGGCGGAGTTGAGGCGCGCGGTGTAGCCGATGAGGTCGTGCTCGTACTGCCCCTTCCTGCCGCAGTGCCTGAGCCTCTTGACCAGGTCCGCAATCTTGGGGTCGTTCGTGGTGACCATGCCTCCGTCCCCGCCGACGTGCATGTTCTTGGTGGGGTAGAAGGAGAAGCAGCCCATGAGGCCGAGGGCGCCCGCCCTCCTGCCCTTGTACCTGGCGCCGTGGGCCTGGCACGCGTCCTCGACCACTATCGCGCCGTGCTTGGCCGCGGCCTCGTTGATCTCGTCCATCCTGGCCGGGTGGCCGTAGAGGTGGACCGGGATGACCGCCTTCGTGCCCTTGTCGAACCTGAGCTTCACCGGGTCGAGGTTGAAGTCGGAGTAGTCCACGTCAGAGAAGACGGGGACCCCGCCGAACACCACGAACGAGTTGGACGTCGCGACGAACGACATCGCAGGCGTCACGACCTTGTCCCCGGCCCTCACGCCGGCGGCCTGCAGACCCAGCTGCAGAGCCGCGGTGCCGGAGTTCAGGGCGACCGCGTGGTCGACGCCGCACATCTTCGCGAATCCCTCCTCGAACTTGTTCACGCTCTCTCCGAGCGTGAGCCTCTCGGTCCTCAGCGCGGCCGCTGCCGCCTGGATCATCTCCTCAGTCATCACGGGCTGTGCCTGTGGTACCTTCATCTGTCGTCCCTCCTCTTTCCCTTGGCTGCGGAGCTCTTCTTGACCTTGATCTCCCTCGCGGGGCACCCCGCGACGACCGCCCCGTCCGGGACGTCCTTCGTGACGACCGCCCCCGCGCCCACGAGCGCGCCCGCGCCTATGGTGACGCCGCACACGATCGTGGCGTTGGCGCCGATGGAGGCGCCCTTCTTCACGAGCGTCGGGGTGACCTCCCAGTCGCCGACGGCCCTCGGGCGCCTGTCGTTGGTGAAGCACACGTGGGGCCCTATGAACACCTCGTCCTCGATGGTGACGCCGCTCGGTATGAACGCGAAGGCCTCGACCTTGCACCTGTCGCCTATCGTAACGTTCCTCTGTATCTCGGTGTAGGCGGCTATCCGGCAGCCGTTGCCTATCTTGCAGCCGTACAGGTTCACGAAGTCGCGGACTATGGTGTCCTCACCCACCTTCGCGTCGTCGATCTTGTAGTACTTCGCAAGCAGCCTCACGGGCAACCCCTCTGGTGCGTCAGAATCCCTAGGATGCTATAATAGATTATGGAACCACAGGGTCCGGAGGGCGCCCTCAGGCCTTCTTCCTGACCGCGAACCCCAGCTCCTCGGATAGGTCGGGCCGGTCCATGCTGAGCTCGACCGTCGCCCTTATCCAGTCGGCCTTGCTCCCTATGTCGAACCTGCGGCCCTTGAACCTAAGGCCGTAGAGGCCCTTCCTCCTGCACAGGAGGCGCATGGCGTCGGTGAGCTGGTACTCCCCGCTCTTGCCCGGTCCTATCTTCTCCAGGTATGTGAATATCTCCGGCTCGAAGACGTACCTGCCGATTATCGCCAGGTCGGACGGTGCCTCCTTCGGCGAGGGCTTCTCGACCAGGTCCTCGACCCTGTAGATCTCGTCCCTGACCCTGGTGCCCTTTATGACCCCGTACCTCGAGACCTTGGACTTGGGGACCCTCTCCACGCCGACCACGGAGCTCTCCATCCCCTCGAACGTCTCGACCAGCTGCCCGATGCAGGGCCTGTCGTTCACGACGATGTCGTCGCCGAGCATGACCGCGAAGGGCTCGTCGCCGATGTGCTTCTTGGCGCAGAGGACGGCGTGCCCGAGCCCGAGCTGCTCCTTCTGGCGGATGTAGAAGATGTCGGCCATGGAGGCGATCCTCTGGACCTCCTCGAGCGCCTCCTTGTTGCCGCTGTCCCGGAGCTTGTGCTCCAGCTCGTAGGACTTGTCGAAGTGGTCCTCGATGGCCCTCTTCCCGCGGCCGGTGATCATGATTATGTCGGTCATCCCGGACGCGACCGCCTCCTCGACGACATACTGGATGGCGGGCTTGTCGACGACCGGGAGCATCTCCTTCGGCTGCGCCTTGGTCGCGGGCAGGAACCTTATGCCCAGGCCCGCCGCGGGGATGACGACTTTCATCGCCT
>JALOTO010000051.1 GCA_025457845.1 Thermoplasmata archaeon
CGTCTTCTTGAGCGCCTCGAACGCCGCGATGGAGTAGTTGATGGTGGTCTTGGTGTGGCCGTTTGTGAACCCCCATGCGTCCTTGACGCCCGCCATCTGCAGCACGCTCTTGGCTATCGCGCCGACCGCCAGGCCGGTGCCCCTCGGGGCTGGCCTGAGAGTGACGACGACGGAGCCGGTGTGCCCCACGACCATGAACGGCAGCGAGTGCGGGGTCGCACAGCCGCACTCCCACGAGCCGCAGCCGCGCTTGATCTCGATCATGTTGAGCTTGGCCACGTCTATGGCCGCCCTGATCGCGGGACCGACCTCCTTGCCCTTGGTCCTGCCGAGCCCGACGAACCCGTCGTGGTTGCCCACGACCACGGTGATCGCGAACCTGACCCTCCTGCCCGAGTCGGTCATCCTCTGGACCATGTTGACGTCCAGGACCTCGTCGGCCAGCTCTGGGAGCAGTATGTCGACTATCTGAGGCTCCCTGAGGGGCAGCCTCGACCTGAGCGCCTCGCTCATGGTGGTGATCTTCCCCTCTGCCACGAGCCTTCCCAGCCTCGTCTTCGGGACCCAGTCGCTCATTCCTCAGCACCTCCGATCTTCTTCTTGGCCTCTGCGAACATCGCTGCGACGTCCTTCATGTGCTTCCCGGATATCCTGTCGTCCGAGGGGAACATCTTGTCGCTGTGCGGTATCTCGATGCCCGCGTCGACGAGCCCCTTAAGGGCGGCGAATATGAGCGCCCCCTTTGTGGGCTCCCTGAGCCCTATGTCGAGGACGGCGGCGTCGAGCCCCTTCTCGGCTGCGCGCTTCCCGGCCAGGAGGCCGGTGAGGTACGCCCCGGGCGTGCTCTTCCCGCTCTTCGACCAGCCCATGTCGGCGAGCTCCGTGGAGACCGCTGACGCGAGGACCTTGTCGCCCTTGTCGTCGTAGGTCACCAGCTGTACCGTGATGTTCCTGTTGGACTTCCTCACGACCGCCCTCGGGAGGTCGCTCCTCAGGAGGGCCGCCCTGTGCCTGTAGTCCGTCCTGCCTTCGCGCCTTCTCCTGAACGGAACCTTGTATCTCGGTCCTGTGGCCATCGTGATCACTCCTTAAGCACGCCCTCGGCGCGCATGTGCGACTCGAGGTGCGGCCTGTTCTTGAAGACCCCGCCCTTCGCCTTCATGTAGTACTTGCGGTAGGTCTTCGAATCGATCTTGCCCTCTTCCCTGAGCTCCTTGAGCTTGCGCCTGATGGGCCTGATGGCCTGGATCCAGCGCTCCTTCGACGGCTTCCTCGCCGTCTTCTTGCCGCGCCTGGAGCCCTGGCCCCTCCTCCTGCCCTTGCGCTTCTGCTCGCGGACGTACTCGGCCCTTCCCCTGGAGACGCCCTTCCTCTGCTTGGCCTGGATCGTCCCCGAGGCGATGAGGGTCCTGACGTCGGACCTGGTGATCGCGTCCGAGGCGTCCTCGAGCCGGTTCGGGTCTATCCAGACCCTCGTCTCGCCGCACTTGAGGATGCTCGCCGCGACCCTCTTCTGGTTCTTCAGATCCACCATCTTCATCCGCTCCTGTTGAGGACCCTGATCTTGAGCTCGTCTGCCTTCTTCTCGATCTCGATCCTCTTCCTCATCCCGACCTTGTGGGCGATCCTGGCCGCCTGGGTCTTGGGGTCGAGCTTCTCGACGTCCCTGACGTTGTGGACCATGACCTCCCTGAAGCCGGACGGGTGCAGGTGCCTCGCGGCCCTCGGGCCGCCGAAGCCTATGGACACCACGTTCCGCCTGTAGGCGTAGTGCTGCCTCATCTTGGAGTGGTCCCCGCGCGGCTGCCTCCAGCGGTGCTGCTGCAGCCTCTTCCTGGCGTGGTACTCCTGCCTTAGGAACTCGGGCCTCCTGGAGGAGATCTCGCCGCGCTTCCTCAGCGCGTCGGCGAGCTCGTCTGGGATGGTGGGCTTGAGCTTGACCTCGTACCCGCCCTCCTCCTCGATCTCGACCTCAGCCTTCTCGGCGTCCTCGTCCTTCCCGTCGCCCTTCTTCCCCTCGGCCTCCTCGTCCTTCGGCTTCTTCTCGGCCTTGGCCTTGCGGACCTTGGGCGCCGGCTTCTCAGGCTCCTTCTCGCCCGCTCCGAGGTCCTCGCGCCAGTGCTCGACGGTCTTGGGCCCGACGCCCTTCAGGTGCTCGTGTATGAGCTTGACGGTGTCGTCGGACTTGAGCGCCTCGGAGAGCTCCTCCGGAGACTTGATCCCGAGCGCCTCGAGCTTCGGGATGTACTCCTCCTTGAACAAGTGGAGCTTCATGAAATCGTCATGGTGTGGGGATTTGGCCATTACTGCTCCCTCCCGGGCTTCTCCGTGATGTATATGCCGTCCTGGAAGATCCTCGGGTCGAAGCCCTTGATCTTCGTCGCGCGCTCGATGTTCGCCGCGGTCTGGCCGACGTCCTCGACGTTGGGTCCGTTGAGGACGACCTGGTCGCCCTTGACCTGGACCTTGGTGTGGCCGAGGATGCTGGTCTTCCTGGCGCTCTTCTCGCCGAGGAAGTTCTCGATGACGAACCTGTCGCCCTTGACCGACGCCTTGATCGGGAAGTGCGCGTAGACTATCTTCATCTTGTACTCGTACCCCTTCGTGACGCCCACCATCATGTTCCTGAGGTGCGCCCCGAAGGTGCCGACCAGGGCCTTGACCTTGGCCCTCTGGAGCTCGCTGTGTATCAGGACCTTGTTGCCGTGCTTCTCGACGGTTATCCTCGGGTCGTGGAGCCTCTTCGACACCTCGCCGTTCGGCCCCTTGACCTTGACGGTCCCGTCCTTCTCTATGGTCACGTTGACCTTCTCCGGCACCGCGACCTCGTCCCTGAGCAGTCCTTTCTGAGTCGTCATGCGGTCCACCTCAGTAGACGAACGCCAGGAGTTTGCCCCCGACGCCTCCGTCCTTGGCCTGCGTGTGTGTGAGGACTCCCTTCGTCGTCGTCAGTATGAGGACGCCGAAGTCCTGGGCGGGGAGATACCTGGCCTCGAACTTCTCCAGCTCACCCATCTTCACGCTGTACCTGGGCCTGATGACCCCGCAGTCGTTTATGGTCCCGGCGAGCGAGACCGAGTATATGCCGTTCCTCCCGTCGTTCACCAGCTCGAAGGACTTGATGTACCCGGCGTCCTGCATGACCTTGAGGACCCTGCCTATGAGCTTCGAGGAGGGGCGTATCTGGCACTCGCCCTTGCCGACCTTCTCCGCGTTCCTGATGACCGACATCGCATCGTTGAGTGTATCCTGCTGCATGTGATGTCACCTCAAGAGTACTTCCTGAACCCTATCTGGGGGGCGATCTCCCTGAAGCACTGCCTGCACAGGTGCATTCCGTACCTGCGCACGAGGCCCCGCTTCCTGCCGCATCTGTGGCAGCCGACCCTCCTCCCGAACAACTTCTTCGGCTTCAATCGATCACCTCGACGTTGAACTTCTCCTTGACCCACGCGTGGCCTTCCTTCCTGGTGACCCTGTGGTACTTCGGTATCGAGCGGTCCATGATGTCCCTCCTCTGGACGCGCCTCCCTGGGCGCGTCACGGAGACGCTCACGTCCAGCCCGAAGATCCCTATCTCAGGGTCGTACTTCATCCCGGGGAAGTCGGTGTAGTCCTCGATCCCGAACGAGAAGTTGCCCTGGGGGTCGAACGACCACTGCGCGAGCCTGTTCTCGCGGATCCAGAGCGCCTTCTTTACGAACTCCTCGGCCTCCTTGCCGCGGAGCGTGACCTTGCAGCCGATGTCCATTCCCTGCCTGATGCCGAAGTCCCTGTTGGTGCCCTTCGACTTGGTCCTCACGGGCTTCTTCCCGGTGACCATCTTGAGCACCTTCTCGGCCTTGATCAGCCTCTCGCCGGCGTCGCCGACTCCGATGTTGATGACGGCCTTCTCGAGCCTGATGTCCCTCATGGGGTTCTTGTCCGTCATACGGCCTTCGCCTCCGGCAGCTTGATCTCGGGCGCCTTGTCGCCCACGACGAAGACGTTCTCCTTGACGGTGCTGAACCCCTCCTTGAAGGTCACGAGGTTCGACGCGGAACCGCGCCTTATCTCGTACTTCTCGACGGTCTGGAGGGTGCCTGGGTGGGACCCGCCTATGAGGAACGCGAGGCTCCCCTTGTCGAGCTTGATGGCCTTCACGATCTTCTGGGACGGGATGTCGATCTTGAGCACGTCGCCGGTCTTGTACTGGTCCTTGGGCAGGAGGATGTTCCTCCCGTCGTGCAGGGTCAGCTGGACCTTGCCTCCGCGGACCGTCGTCTTGCCGTCGACGCGCGCCAGCTTCCACGCGGCCTCGTTCGGCTCCACGGCCACGAGCTGCAGCCTGCCCTTGTAGTCCATGAGCATGCGGTAGCTCTGGTTGCTCTTCTTCACGGTCACGACGTCCATCAGTCCCACGGGGAACTTGTAGTCGGTCACGACCTTGCCGTCGACGAGCACTCCCCTGTCGCCTATGATGAACCTCGCCTCACGCGAGTTGTCGCAGATCTTCATCATGTCCCTGACGACCGCCATGAGGGGCATCGATTCGTCCTTCTTGTGCGGGCCGGGCCTGGGCTTGGTCACCCAGTGGCTGGTCTTCCTCGGGATAGCCCAGCTCTTCGGCGCAGTCATCCTCTTCAGGTGTTTCTTCATGGCTCACGCCCCCTTCTTGAGGCTGTCCAGTTTCTTCTTCCGCCACGGGTCGGTGAGGTCCAGCTTCGTGATGACCACGTCCGACGGGTCCACGGGCCTCGGCTTCTGGGTGCCGTCGGCCTTCGGGACCGTGACGGTCTCGATTATGATCTTGCACTCCTTGAGTATGACCTCGGCGACCTTCGCCTCGGCCTTCTTCAGGTCCTGCTCTCCCCTGATGATCCTGACCGTGTCCCCCTTCCTGACCGGCAGGGAGCGCACGTTGTACTCGCTCACGAGAGCGGAGTCGAGGTGAGCGGATACCATGCGGTGCTTCCTGTGCAGCGGGGCGTTGGCCCTTGCCTTCCTCTGCTTCCTTACCTTGATGCTGCCTGTCATCTCGCTCCCTCACACTATCATGGACGCCGTCGCGGCTATCCTCGGCCACCTCTCGGCGGCCTCGCGGGCGACGGGCCCCTTGATGTCCGTGCCCTTGGTCTCGCCCGTGTCGGTGATTATGACGACGGCGTTGTCCTCGAACTGCACCATCGTTCCCTCGGGCCTCCTGAAGGGCCTCTTCTGCCTCACTATGACGGCCCTGAACAGCTGCTTCCTGGTCTCGGGGGTCCCCTTCTTGACCGTGACGATCATCGCCTCTCCGACGGCCGCGGCCGGGTACCTCCTCTTGGTGCCGTGGTAGGTCGGAACCGCGACCACCTGGACGATCTTGGCCCCGGTGTTGTCTATGCACTCGAGCCTCGCCCCGGTCGGTATGCCCCTCGTCTGTCTGCCTGGTAAACCCTTCATCACAGCCACCTTCCTACTTCTTGTTCTCTATCATGACGTATGAGACGCGCTTGCTCAGGGGCCGGCACTCCATTATCGTCACGGTGTCGCCCGCCTTCGTCTGGAAGCACGGGGGCGCGTGGGCCAGGTACTTGCTGGTCCTCTTCTCGTACCTCTCGTACTTCGGGATGTACCTCATGTACTCCCTCTGCACGACGACGGTGCCCTGCATCTTCGTCGCAACGACGGTGCCCGTGAGCACGCCGCCCCTGACCGGGAGGGTCCCGTGGAACGGGCAGTTGGAATCCTCGCACTTCCCTGCGGGGGGCTGCACGTCCAGGCCTATGTCGTTGGCACCTGGCTTCTCCGCCTTCTTGACCTTGTCCGCCATCGTCCTTCACCTCGCCTTCAACGCACTTTCTTGATCCTGTCTTCGGGTCTGAACCTGATGTCCTTGCCGGAGACCACGTGGGCGCGGCCGCCCTCGACGAACCGGAACTCGCAGCAGTCCTTGGGGACCGCCCGTTCCCGTCCGCCCGTCTCGACGGTGAGCATGTTCCTGGTCTCGTCCACGACGCGGCCCTTGAGGCCGACATACCCGTCGCAGGTCGAGGCCAGCACCTCCACCTCGAGTCCGATGAACTCGCGTCTCCGGAAATCTTCCGACTTCATATGCTCGGTTACCTGCTGTCCACGGAGAAGCCGAGCTCCTCGAGGACCTCTTTGACCTTCTTCTTGTGCTCGCCCTGCAGCTCGATCTTGCCGTCCTTGTAGGTCCCGCCGGCGGCGCACCTCGTCTTCAGCTTCCTCGCGAGGTCCTCCATGTCTATGTCGCTGGAGTTGATCCCCTCGACGACGGTGACGATCTTCCCGTAGCGCCTGGTGTCCGTCAGGATCTTGATCTGCTGCTGTTCCTTCGCGATCTGCTCACACATGCACAGCTCTTCCGGCAGTCCGCAGGTCGAGCATATACCGGCCATTACTTCTTCTCCTCCTTGACAGCGGGCTTCCCGCCCTTCTTAGCCTTCGTCTCCTTCTTCTGAGCGGGCGCGGCAGCCTTGGCCTTCTCGGCCTTCAGCTCCTGCTCCCGCATGACCGTGTGGATCCTGGCGATCTCCGTCCTGAGGGCCCGTATCTTGCCCGGGCTCGCGGGTGCGCCACCCATCGCGGCGACGCCCCTCTCGTGCATGAGCTCGTCGCTGAGCTCCCTCATCTTGGAGCGCACGTCCTCCTGGCGCATCTCCCTCAGTTCCTTCATCTTGATGAGTGCCATCCGTTCAGCCCTCCTTCTTCTCCTCGGCCTTCGGGGCCTCGGCGAGCGGCTTCGGCTCCTCTGCGGTGATCGCCTGGGTGGGCGCCGGCTGTATCGCCTCTGCCGGCTTGGCCTCGCCCTCCTCCTTCTTCTTGCGCTTCCTGGGCTTCTTCTCCTCGCCCGGAGCGCCCGCGGCGGCGGGCTCGCCCTCCTTCTTGGCGCGCCTCGGCTTCTTGGCCTTGGTCTCGTCCTCGGCGGTCTTCTTCAGCTCCTCGACCGCCTCGGCCGCCTTCTGCTCCTCGGCCTTCTCCGCGGCCTGCTTCAGGGTCGCCGCGTCCGGAGCCGGCGCATCGGCGGGTGCCGCTGGCGGCGGTATGATGTCGATCTCGTCCGGCAGCTTGGCCCTCGGGTCCATGATCTGGACCGTGACGCCGATGATGCCGGGCTTGAGCTTCGCCCCCGCGAAGCCGTTGTGCATGAAGTCGAGCTTGGCCTGTCCGCAGAACTTGATGTGGCCGTCCTTGAACTTCTCGGTCCTGTGCCTCTGGCCCGTGAGCTTGCCGGCGATTATGACCTGGCAGCCCTTGGCGCCGGACTCCATTATCCTGCGCACGGTGGAGTGCCCGGCCCGCCTGAAGTGCCAGCCCCTCTCGAGGGCGTTGGCGAGCTTCTCGGCCATGATCTGGGCGTTGAGGTTCGGGTTCTCTACCTCCTGCACCTCGATCTGCGGGTTGTTGAAGTTGAAGTCCTCCTCTATGGCCCTCGTGAGGCTCTTGATGGCCTCTCCCCTGCGGCCTATGACCAGGCCAGGGCGCTCGGTTATGAGCGTGACGCGCGTGCCCATCGGGGTCCTCTGGACGTCCAGCCCTCCGAAGCCGGCCCTGCCGACGCGCTGCATGACGTACTCCTTGAGCAGGACCCTGCGGATGTTCTCGGTGACGAACTTCCTCTCGCTTGCCATGTGTACACCTCTTCAGAGCCTCAGGCCCCGACCTCCTCGAGTATGATCTCTATGCTGGTCGTCTGTTCGTTCCACGGCGAGCTCCTGCCGTAGGCGCGGGGCATGAACCCCTGCTGTATGCGTCCCCTGTGGGCGCATGCGACCTTCACCCTCATGTTCTCCGCGTCCAGTCCCTTGTACTCGGCGTTGCTCTGGGCGTTCTCGAGCACCTTCAGGATGGCCTTGGCTGCCTTCACCGGGTATCTCGCCGGGCCCACCTTGGGCTTCGGGCTGAGGAACATCTTGTACCTCGTGTAGGGCACGGGGATCGTGAGGTCCGCCACGCCCTTCAGGTACTTCTTCGCGTCCTCGACCTTCTTGCCCCTGAGCTCCTTCAGTACCTCGCGGCAGTGCTTCGGCGACACGCTGAGCTCCTTGCCTATGGCCCTAGAGGTCGTCTCCGGATCCGTCTTCATCGTGTATCCCATGGTGTCACCTCACTTGAGCGGCATGAACTTCGAGGACCTGGTCGCGCCGACACCCAGGCCGGAGTGCCTCACGGACTTCCTCGTCATCGCGAACTCGCCGAGCGCATGCCCGATCATCTCGGGCTTGATGTCGACGGTCGAGAACTCCTTCCCGTTGTAGACGTTGACGGTCTTGCCGACGAACTCGGGCAGGATCGGGATCTCCCTCCTGTGGGTCCTGACCGGTCCCTCGGACGCCCTGAGCCTCCTGATGAAGGACTCCTGCTCGGAGTTCAGGCCCCTGATGTAGGTCCTGCGGGCCCTCGCCGGGAGCAGCTCGATTATCTCGGCCAGAGGCATCTTGAGGAGCTCCTCCATGGTGTGGCCCCTGTAGGTGAACTCCTTCTTCCTCCTGGCCTGGATCTGGCTCTTCTTCTTCCTCATCCGTCGCCTGGCGGCCTTGGCGGTTCCCTGGAACCTCGGCGCCTTGCTGGCCTTCTTCTCCTCGACGGGCGCTGCCGCCGGGGTCGCCGCTGCCGCGGCCGGTGCCGCCGGTGCGGGCGTCGCTCCCGCCTTCGGTGCTGCTGGTGCGGCCGGGGTCTTGGCTCCGGCCTTCGCGTCCTGCTTCTTGTCTTCAGCCATTCATCACACCTTCTTCGGCTTCCTCTGCGGAGCGAGCCTGCCTACCTTCCTGCCAGGCGGCGTGTTCCTGCCGACGCTGGATTGAGTACCCACATGCGGGTGGCCACCGCCACCGTGCGG
>JALOTO010000052.1 GCA_025457845.1 Thermoplasmata archaeon
GAATCAAGGCCGCCGGAGAGAAGCACGACCGCGCCAGCCATCAGGACCAGCCCCTCAGAAACTCTTCCCGGTCCAGGCGCCCTGGCCCTTGCCCTCGTCGACGCCTATCTCGATGCGCCTGACGTTCTTCGGGAAGTCGACCTTCTCGAGGACCCTCTTGAGGACGAACTCGGCGAGCTCCTCGGCGGAACAGATCGTCAGATCGAGAAGCACGCAGTCCTCCTTGGGGAACTGGAAGGTCTTGCCGTCCCTGACGTAGATGACTGAGTTCTTCTGGATGTTGACCGACGGGTCCTTCCTGGGGATCAGGACCCTGTGGTCCAGCTCCTCCGCGATGCCCCTCAGGAACTCCTTGATGCTGATGAAGTCCATGATGACGCCGTCCGACCCCATCTCGCCCTCGATGACCGCGTTTATCGCGTAGTCGTGGCCGTGGAGCCTCCCGCACTTGTAGTGCCCCGGGATCATGTGCGTGGCCGAGAAGGTGATCTTCGAGGCCCAGCCGTTTATCTCAAGCCTCATCGCGAAAGGGATAGCAGGGGGGCGTTATAAGGCTTTCATGCCCCCGCATCGGGCCTGACCCCCTTGTGGACCAGGCCAGCTGCGAGGAGCACGGCCGCGGAGAAGTCCGCCTTTCCGCCTTGGCGCGGGACGTGTCGACGAACACCCGTGGGATGTTCACCACGGGGGCCCCGTACGCCTCGTGCCCTCCGACGAAGTGGAGCGTCCTGAAGATGAGGTTCCCGGAGACCCCGTCCGGGGCGAGGACGAGGTCGCTGTCCTTGACGGCGTCCTCGATGAGGATCGTGTGGTGCTTCGCATGGACCCCGGCCGCGCTGAGCTGGGAGACCAGCGACTCGCCCTCGTCTATGCTCCTCCGGATGTCGTTCCCGCGCTCGCGGTCCTCCAGCCGGCCCTTCGAGAGAACCCCGACCTTCAGCCTCCAGCCTAGCGGAGCGAAGTACGAGGATATCGCGAGGGCGAGCTTCAGGCGCGCCTCGGCATGGGCGCCCTCGTCTATCCCGACCGGTGCGAGGAGGAACGGCCGGCGCTCGGAGGAGGTCATGACGGCCACCCGCTGGACGGCCATGAGGCCGAAGGATGACTTGATGGCCTTCAGGACCTCGGATGATGACATCGCCCCGCGTATGGCCGCGTCGATCTCCCCCTTCTCGAGGGCACGGACCATGGAGGCAGGGTCGTCGAAGCCCCAGACCTGGACCTTGCCCGCGTTCGGGGCCATGCCGTCGACGGTGGCCCTCAGCGCGGAACCGGTGAGGCCTATGCCGACCGTGGCCTCCGCATCCCTCCCGGCTGCGAGCAGGCCATCGACGTCTATCATGGGCCCACGAGGCTCACACCTCGTCCTCGGTCATCTGGTCGAACGCGTAGTTCTCCCACTTGCGGACCCCTAGGACGATCTCCAGCTCCTGCGGCGTCAGAAGCGGCTTGTCGTACATGGCCATGTCGTCCACGGCGATCCTGGGGCAGGCCGTGGAGACGTATGCGTCGAAGCCCAGCGAGCGGAGCTTGTCCGGGTCGAACTTGTCCATCATGATGAGCATGGCGTCCTTCTTCTTCCACCTGAGGAGCTTCCTGAGCTCCTCCTCCATGTTCGGGTCCAGCACGACGACCTTCTTCCCGGTCGCGAGGTGGACCCCCAGCGCGTGGAAGGTCCCGCTGGCTATGAGGAGGTAGCTGTTGACCTCCTTGGATACCGAGATGGCGGCGGAGTAGTTGCAGCCCAGTATCTCGCCTATGTGCGAGATCCTGTTGTCCCCCTCGCCGATCTTGGTCTTGATGCCCATGCTCTCAAGCCCCTCGATGACGTCGTCCAGCTGTTCGAGGTGCTGGGAGATCGCGAGGACCCCGACGGGCTCCTGGATCATGCCCACGGCCTTCTTCAGGGTGTCGGTGACCGGGACCTTCGACCTTGCGGGGACGAAGATGACTGGGACCGGGAACCTGAGGGACGGTATCGGAGAATGGCCGATGTTGACGATCGCGTCGACGAGGTCGAAGAGCGAGCTGGGGACGTCGCACGCGCCGAAGCACGGCTCCGCGACGACGATGGTCTCCGCCCCGGCCTTGTTCTCTATGTCCTCCGCGAACTGGTACGCGCGCTTCTTCAGGCCCTCGGGCACTTGGAGGGCCACTATCCGGGCCTTCAACCTCTTGATCTCGGCGATGGCGCTTGAAAGGTCCACGTCGAACATGGGCCACACCTCTCAGGCGGGGAGCGACTCTGTCATCCCCGTCTGAGCTAGTGGGGTACAGAGGACATGGCTAAAATACATTGCCGCGGCCCCTTGGGGTGCCTGAGGCTCAGGTCGGAGTCCCGCGCTCGACCTCGATGTAGCACGGGGACGGCAGCTTGATCGCGGCCCTCTTGAGCGCGAGCTTCGCGTTGGCGAAGTTCGGCTGGGTCGTCTCGAGTGTGATGATCTCCTGGTCCCTGCCGACCCTTGCGGCGGTCCCCACGGGCTTCCCGAAGGCGGCCCTCATCCCCTCGGAGATACGGTCCGCGCCGGCGCCCGTCGCGATCTTGTTCTCCCTGAGGATGTTGTGAGGATAGACCCTGATCTTGAGGTGATAGCCGGTGTTGCCGCACTTCTTAGCGAGGAACCTGTTGGCCGAGATACGCGCGGCCTCGAGGGCGATGTGCCTTATCTGGCACTGCTCGACGACCCTCAGCGTGAGGCGGACCGGGTAGTTGCCCTTGACACCGTGCTCGAACTGGGTTATCCTGTTGGCTGGAACGCCGCCCATGTACTCCCTGCGGCAGTAGGCCTGCCCTCGTATCTCCCTGTACATGCTTCCGGGCTTGCGTGACATTTGATACCACCAGCATCGGTGCTGAGCTTGGGATTGCGGGATAAGGGTCGTCATATTTAAAGATGCCTGACCGGCACGCATCGCGCTCGGAGCTCGGGCGACCCTCCTGGCCGTGGCCAACGATTATCTACGGTCACCCCGATAGGGCGGCAGGATGGCGCGCAGACACGTCAGCAAGAGGGACGCGAAGGGCATAGCCGACGAGAGGGTCGACAACCTCTTCGAGCTGGCGGCCCAGGCGGCCTCCGAGGGCAACGACCCCAGGGCCAAGCACTACGTCGAGCTGGCCCTCAGGATGAAGGAGAGGCACAAGGTCCCAGCCAAGCACAAGCGCAGGTACTGCCCTGAGTGCCACGCCTTCTTCGCCCCGCCGAGGAACGTGAGGGTGAGGACGGGCGGAGGGAGGGTATCGATGACATGCCTAGCCTGCGGGCACATCCAGAGATACCCCATCGGCAAGGCCGCCACGAGGTGACCGCTTTGGACAAGAAGAAGATAGTCGAGATGAGGACGAAGGCGCAGACGCTCCAGCCGACCATGCACGTGGGCAAGGAGGGAGTGACCGCCAAGGTGGCGGAGGAGCTCGGGAAGCAGCTCAGGAAGAACAAGCTGGTCAAGGTCCGGCTGCTGCCCTCGATGGAGGCTGACAGGCACGACGCGGGGGAGGAGCTGGCCAGGGTCACCCAGTCCGTGCTCGTCGAGGTCAGGGGAAGGACCGTCGTCCTCGCAGTGGACAAGTGACCGCTCCTCGGCATGTTTTAATACCGACCATTTCATAGCCAGCTTCCGAGTGTGAAGGCACATGCTCGAGGCTAAGTTCATCCGGGAGAACGAGGAGGTCGTACGGACAGCGCTCAAGAACAGGAACTACGACCTCTCCGTCCTCGAGAAGTTCCTCGACCTGGACAAGAGGTGGAGGACCCTCACGGAGGAAGGGAACGGCCTCAGGCAGAAGCGCAACGAGGTCTCGGAGCTCGTCCCCAAGCTGGCCAAGGAGGAGAAGCAGGCCAAGATAGCCGAGATGAAGACCATCGCCGCCAGGATCAAGGAGATCGAGGTGGAGGTCAAGGCCATCGAGGGCGAGAGGGACGAGTGCATACTCAACATCCCCAACATGCCAGATCCCAGCGTGCCGGTCGGGACGACCTCGGACGACAACCCCACGGTCAAGAGCTGGGGGCAGCCGCGCGCCTTCGACTTCAAGCCCCTCACCCACTGGGAGATAGGGGAGAAGCTGGACATCATCGACTTCGACAGGGGCGCCAAGGTCACCGGGACCGGGTTCTACGTCCTGAAGGGCGACGGCGCGAGGCTCGAGAGGGCGCTCATCAACTACATGCTGGACCTGCACATGGAGCAGGGCTACAGGGAGGTCTTCCCGCCCGTGGTCATCAACAGCGCCTCGTGCACGGGCACAGGGCAGCTCCCGAAGCTCAAGGACGACATGTATTGGCTCGAGAGGGACGACCTCTACCTCAACCCTACGGCGGAGGTGCCGGTCACGAACCTCTTCAGGGACGAGATCCTCGAGAGGAAGGACCTCCCCATACATCTCACTGCCTACCTGCCATCGTTCAGGAGGGAGGCGGGCAAGCACATAGAGACGAAGGGCATCGCGAGGGTGCACCAGTTCAACAAGGTCGAGCTTGTGAAGTTCGTCCTCCCCGAGACCAACCTCGAGGAGCTGGAGAAGCTGCTCGGGGACGCCGAGGCGGTCGTCCAGGGGCTCAAGCTCCCGTACAGGGTGAGGCTGCTCTGCACGGGGGACACGGGCTTCAGCTCGTCGAAGACCTACGACATCGAGGTGCACGCGCCGGGCATGGACCAGTGGCTCGAGGCATCGTCGTGTTCGACCTTCAAGGACTTCCAGGCCCGCAGGATGGCTATCAAGTTCAGGCGGGAGCCGCACCTCAAGAGCGAGTTCGTCCACACGCTCAACGGCTCAGGGATCGCCCTCCCGAGGACCATGGTCTCGGTCCTCGAGAACTACCAGAACAAGGACGGGACGGTCACCGTTCCCGAGGTCCTCAGGCCGTATATGAAGGGCACGGAGCTCATAGACTGATCTGGACGTGCCCGGTCCGCCATCCGAGCGGCGACGACAATAACGGCCTTTTCTCCCGATTGAGAATCAGCCATGATTGCCACGGATGACTGCTTTATACCCTCGCCGGCGACGTATTGTCAGTGAGGATAGGTCGATGAAGGCAGAGAACGATTTCGCATTGCTCGTCGGCAAGGCTTTCCTCCACGAGCTCAACGAAGGGCACAACGAGTCGGCCGTAGCGTTCGGCAGGGCGTTCCTCATTGCCATCGGATGCAGGGGCCCGGAGGCCAACGACGTGGACAACACGGCGAACGGAGCGAACGGCCACCGCGAGATGGTCGCGGCGACGAACTGAGAACTGAGACGTCAAGAACCCGTGAGGGTGTGCCCGCCTCGCCTCAGCGCCCACTTGAACGCGCTGGGAGTGAGCAGGGCAGTGACCAGCCCCATGAACACGACCACCGAGTAGATCTCGAAGTCGATGAGACCCCTCGACAGGCCGTAGTACGCGATTATGAGCGCGATCTCGAGCCTGGGGACCATGCCCATGCCCACCGCCACCGAGTCCCATCTGTTCATGCCCGTGAGACGGGCGGCGACCCCGCATCCGGCTAGTTTCGTGGCGAAGGCGACCGCTACGAGCACGCAAGCGAACACCGCCGTGTCCGCTATCCCCCGGACGTCGACCACAGTGCCCAGGGAGACGAAGAACAGGGGCACGAATAGGGCCTCGAAGTACTGCGTCCCCTTCTTAAGGCCGTCCCGGAGGGCCGACCCTGAGAAGCAGGCTCCGGCGACGAACGCGCCCACGATCAGGGAGATGCCGATGAACTCGGCGATGAATGCGTAGAGGGAGGCTATCGCGAGCATGAGGACGAACCCGCTGAGGGGCATCTTCCTCTTGTAGCCCTCGATCTGGACGTTGAACACGAGACGCGTGAGGAACCTGGTCCCAATCCAGGCGCCGACGACGACGAATATGATCGCCGCAGCCACCAAGAGGATGACGCCGACCAGGTCCAGGTTCCCGGCGGTGACCCCGTTTGTTATGCCCAGGACTATCATGCCCAGCACGTCGTCCACGACCGCGGCACCGACTATCGCGCTGGCGACGGGCGTGCTGATCATCCCGAACTCCGAGATGATGCTGGCGGTGACGGCGACGCTTGTGGCGACAAGGGTCGTCGCGATGAATATCGCCTCGGCGTCGAACCCGAAGAGGACCGCGACCGCGTAGCCGACGGTCCACGGGACCACGACGCCTCCCAGGGCGATCGCGATGGACTTGCGCGTGTATATCTCCCTGAGGTTGGACTCCAGGCCGACCATGAGGAGCAGGAAGAGGGACCCTAGCTCGGCGAGGACCTGGATGGACGCGGGCAGCCCCGACTCGCCACCCTCCACCTGGATGATGTTGAGGACGCTCGGCCCGATGAACACACCGACCACGATGTAGCCGATGACCTTCGGCTGGCCGAACCGCGCGAAGATGAACGCGGCTCCCAGGGCCACGACGAGCAGGAACGTCAGCTCGAACCAGGTGTCGGTCAGCAACGTGTCGAGTATCGATTGGATCTCCGCAGCCATCGCGATACGGGGCTATGGCACATGCCGACTTAGCTCTTTTGGAGGCTCACCGCCCGTAGACCAGGGCCTTGACCAGCCATATGTCGACCCTGTCGCCCGTGTCCTTGACCATGAACGGCTCGACGAGGGACCTCGGGGCCCCTTCGAGGTAGAACCCCAGCTCCACTCGCCACTGCCCCCAGTCCCTTCCGACAAGCCTCCCGAGCGCGGGCACGTTGGGGGCGACCCTCACCACCGCGGTGAGCGTGGCGTCGGGGACCGAGGACGCTCCCAGTGCTGTGAGGAGCTTGGGCGGGCCGACCTCGAACAGGACCTCGAACCTCACGAACAGCCCGGCGAAGAACCTCTCCGGGAACGCCGGGTAGGCCAGGGGGCACGAGGGCCTCCCCAGGTTCACTATGAAGGTCGCGACCGAGTGCACCAGCCATCGCAGGAGGTCGACTATCGCCTCCCCGGAGACCACGAACGACATGCGGAACCCCGTCCCCACCGTCCCGGCGGCGCCCGATATGGTCACCTCGATGAACAGGGTGAGCTCGTGTATGACCTCCCCCACGATCGACAGGAGGTTCTCGATGAAGTTGTTCAGGACCCTCTTCGCGAAGAGGGCCAGAAAGTCCAGCGACGCGGTCACCTCGGAGAGGTTCGTCTGGACGAAGGCGTCCCTGAAGGCCTCGAAGAGCGCCTTCGCTATGAAGTCCGAGGCGGCGAGGAGTATGGCGGGGCCGTTCGAGTCACCCTTCGTCGCGGGCCTGAGGGTCCACCTCGGCCCGCCGTCCCAGGTCCTCTGATGCGTCCTCACGTCGTTCTCGCTGTCCCTCATGATGGAGGTCGTGTCGACGACCCTCCCCTGGGCGTCGCACACGACTATGGCGTCCCCGTCGTTGAACGGGTCGTCCGAGTAGCCGTTGTCTATCGACGTGTCCGGGAAGGTGAAGACCCGCACGCCCCCGGCCGGGACGGTGCCGGAGAGGGTGAGCGACTTGCTGGTCCCATGGACGGTCGATATGGTCCAACCGTCCACCACCCTCGCCTCCTTCAGCGGGTTGTACAGCTCGACCCACTCCCTCCCCGAGTCCTCCCCGGCGGGGTTGGCCTCGAACTCGTTGACCACGACGTCCTTGGGGAAGGGCGGGGAGTACTTCATCCTCAGGCCCGCCTCGACGGAGGCGGTCACCCCGAGCACCGGGATGGGTATGTTGGATAGGAGGGCCCCAGCGCCGGCGATGTCCGCCGTGCTGACCTCTGCGATCTCGTACGGCTCGACATCCGGTATGAGTATGTCGAGGCCCCAGTCCTCGCTCTTGCAGTGGACCTCCACCAGGCGGCGGAGGACGTGCATGAGCGGGTCGACGGCGACCTCGATGACTGTCTTCTCGAAGGCGATGGTGCCGTTCGCGACGATGTCGTACCTGCCGTCCGCGAGCTTGGCTATGCGCAGGCCGAAGGTGATGCCCGGGCCGAACCGGTCCGTGCAGAACATGATCCTGACGAGGTCCCGCGCGTCCCTGAAGAGCAGGTCCGGCAGGTTGGTCTGGATTATGATTGTGAACCCGTGGAGCGATATCCGCAGCTCGACGGTCCCGACTATGTCTATGAAGACCTTGACCGCCTTGGCGAGCGCTGAGTCGGCGAACTTCTGGAGGTACTTCTGGAGCACCTCCACCGTGATCTGCATGCAGACGCTCATCGCCTGGACGACGCGGGTCGCGAAGCTCGAAATCACCTCGAAGGCCCTCTGCGCGAAGTTGAGCACGCGCTCCATCCCGCCGAAGACCCAGCGGACGGCGGGCTCGACGGTGTCCCAGACCACCTCGCAGAACTTCTTCGCGGCCGCTACGCCGTCCGAGAGGATGGTGTTGGTCGGGTTGTACTGGACGCCCTCGAGCGCCCATGACGAATGAAGGACCACGGGTATCCTGAGGTTGACCTCGATGACGGACTCCGACGAGACATCGCCGTCCGTGAGGACCGACTGCAGGGAGGAGAGCTCGCTGGTGACCGCGGTGCGGACGAGGGCGGAGACTGACACGGTCCACTGGGTGGAGTAGGGCGCGGCCGAGATGTTCAGCAGCGAGGTCATGTGGACGTTCGGGTACTCGCTCACCGCCGGGTCGAATTCCCAGGGCCTGCGCAACTGGACCAGGATGTGGTCCACGGGGACCAGACCGTCGATGGAACCGTAGCCGACCGCGGGGTCGTACGGGACGACCTGCATCGGCTGGAGGCCGTCGGGGACCGTGACCGATAGCTCCTCCTCGAGCACCTCGCCCTCGGCGACGGCCGCATCCCTGTCCCCGTCCCAGAACTCGAAGGGCGAGGTCAGGTCCAGGTACACGGAGGGCTTGTCGGGCGAGAGGGCCTTCTGCGAGAGCACGCCCTTCGCGAACGCCCCCAGCTGATCCTCGACGACCGATTCGAGCCCGGGGAAGGTCTCCGCGCCGTACACCAGCATCGTCGCCACGGCATCCACCAGCGGTCCGGCGCTGGCATCGTCCGAGCATTGCGCGGCGTACTGGACGTAGTTCGAGATCGAGCGGAGAAGGCCCGCGCATATGGTGTCGTAGACCGCGCTGGTCGAGCAGCAGACGCCCCAGTCGAGGTCGGATGCGACGTCGTTCGCGACAATCGCGCCCAGCTGCTCCTCGACGGGGACCGCCAGCTCCGGGATGTAGGCGTACCTCGCGGAGGCCAGGAGCTCGGACGCCATGTCCTCGTAGGCCGCGTCGAGCAGGCCGGGGTCGAAGAGCTGGTCGCCGTTGGCCTCGACGAACCCCGCGAAACGGTCAGCGAGCTCGGCCTGGGCCGAGAACATGGGCAGGCCGCTCACCGCGGAGAGCATCGCTACAGGGTCGAACCTCAGCTCCATGTCCCCTGTCCCCTCGGCGAGCCTCGTGAACAGGTCCGCCCCGTCGAACGGGTCCGGGCAGGCGCCGCTGATGTCGACCGATGCGCAGGATGCGATGTCGAAGGACAGACGCATGAAGGAGTCGGCCATGAGCTCGCGCATCGAGGCCTGGCACTCCTTGAAGTCGCCGTAGAACCCGGACCACGCAGGTGAGGACCGGATGTCGTACTCGGGAAGGTCCACGCCGACCGACAGGTTGCCGACCCAGACGGGGAACAGCTCGCCCGCGGCGTTCTCGACGAAGTAGGTCCGTTCGGGGACCGCGACGAGCATGTCCTGCGCGTCGTAGAAGAGGTGGGAATAGGCCTCGGGTGACGCTCCGGAGGAGTAGAGGGTCTTGTCGACCCAGGCCCTGACGGCGACGTAGGCCTTGTCCTCCCCGGTCATGAACGAGATGAGCGAGTCGACGGAGTCGGCGACGGCCTCCGCGGCCTGGTCGAGCATGTCCATGGCTCCCAGCCATCCCATGTACTCCATTACCTTGACCACGAGCTGGTCGATCAGGCCCTGCACGGCCTGGGCGACGACCATGGTCGGTGCTATCGACAGGTCGGTCCTGCCGAGGAACCAGAGGAATAGCTCCCCGGGCTCGGCGAAGACCTTGTCACGGCCGTAGATGGCCGAGAGCCCGAGCGTGTCGCCCCCGCACGCCGATGCCACCTCTGACGCGAACGCCTCGTCGACGTCCCTGAACAGCCGCGCCTGCTCGAGGAGCAGGCCGACCGCGACCGCGCGGTAGACGTCCTGCTCCGTGATGATCTCGGACGAGCCGTGGCCGGAATATATCGGCACGCCATAC
>JALOTO010000053.1 GCA_025457845.1 Thermoplasmata archaeon
GGCGGCCTTCGGCAGCGAGGGCCAGCTGGGGGTCGTCACATCGGTCACTCTCCAGGTCGACGCGAGGCCTGCGGTCGCAAGGCCCCACCTCGTGCTCTTCGACGACACCAGGGAGGCGCTGGCCTTCGCCAAGGTGCTCACCGCGAGCAAGGTCGCCCCCGCACACATCCTCTTCGAGAGCGCGAACAGGCTCGTCATCGCAAACCAGCTCATGGGCCAGCAGCACCTCAGGCCGGCCAACGCGGTGCTCGTGAGCGTTGAGGGCGAGGAGTCCGAGAAGGCCTTCGCCGATTTCATGAAGGGGACCGGCCTCTCCGAGGAGAAGGAGTACCTCGCGCGGCTCCTCTGGAACGAGCGCTTCTTCCCCATGAAGGTGAGGCGGCTCGGCCCGGGCATGATGGGGACCGAGATCGTCATGCCGAGCGGACAGCTGATGGACTCGATCGCCGCCGTAAGGAAGCTCTGCTCCAAGCTCGCTATAGACCCGATGTTCGAGGTCCACTTCCTGGCGGACGGGCGGTCCCTCCTCCTGTGCTTCTTCACGGTCGACCAGGGCAACACGATGGGCTACACCCTCGCGTCGTTCGAGTCGCTCCTGCTCAGCAGGCTGCTGATCGACATGGGCGGGAAGCCCTACTCGATGGGCATCTGGAACATGCCGTTCTCCGATGCCGAGGACCGCTCGCACATGAAGCTGGTGCGGGACGCGAAGACCAGGCTCGACCCGAAGGGCGTGATGAACTCAGGGAAGTTCTTCTACCTTTCCGGGAGGTTCGGACCTCTCGGCTCCGCCGTCCTCCACCCGAGGATCATGCGCCCGCTCCTCAGGACCGTCATCGCGTTCTCCCCGCTCTCGACCAAGCTGATCAGGTTCGTCGGCGAGTTCGCGAGGAGGCGGCTCAGACCGGAGAGCAGGACGGACATACTCAGGACCGCGGACGAGTGCGCCATGTGCGGCGCCTGCGTTCCGGTGTGCCCGGCGTACCTCATGCTCGGCGACGAGAGGGTGACCGCGAGGGGCAAGCTCCAGACCGCGAAGGCCATCTCTGGCGGGATGCCGCTGTCCAAGGAACATGCCCACAGGACCTTCCTCTGCATGAGGTGCAAGGCCTGCGAGCAGGTCTGCCAGTCCAAGCTCGACCTCATCCCGATCTACGAGAAGCTCGAGGCGCAGCTCGAACGCGCCCACGGGAGGGACGCGAAGGAGATCGAGGCGTTCGTGAGGGCGGCAGAGGCCTCCCCGGAGTACGACGAGCTGGTCTGCCGCGGCCTGGTGCTCGGGGCTCCAAGGCACGGGACGGGGGGTGTGAAGCCGGATGTATGAGCGGTACCACATCTCGATGAAGCCGGTCCCGAGCAGGGCCAACCCAGTCCCCAAGTTCGTCATCACGAGGGCGTCCAACTGCGTCAACTGCGGGAAGTGCGAGAAGGCCTGCATCTTCGGTGTGCACGAACGCAGCAAGAAGGACCCGCGCGAGATGGCCGACCCCCTCAGCCACCTCTGCAAGAACTGCTTCAGGTGCATAGCGGACTGCCCGCAGAGGGCCCTCACCATGTCCGTAGGCCCGGAGTTCCGCGCCCTCGGCAGGGGCCTGTGGACCTCCCAGAGGATCGCGACGGTCTGGGGCGAGGCCGAGACCGGCAAGATCCCGGTCCTGGGCGCGGGCTACAGGGGGCCTTTCGCGGGACCCAACTTCGACGGCATGTGGACGGACATGTCCGAGATAGTGAGGCCGACAAGGGACGGCATCCACGGCAGGGAGTCCATCTCGACGGGCGTGGACGTCGGCGCGAAGCCCCTCTCTCTCGAGTTCGACGGCGAGGGCGGGCTCGTCACGCGCACCCCAGATGTGATCGAGCTGCCGGTCCCGGCCGTGCTTGACATCTCCAGGATGAGGACGACGACGGAGAACACGGTCACGGGCTTCGCCCTGGCGGCCAAGGAGCTCGGCACCCTCATGTTCATCCCGTACGGGATCATCTCGTTCAACATACTCGAGGCAGGCAGGGGGCACATAGTCCCCGTCTACCCTGACACGGTCAAGCCCGACGGGATCAAGCTCCCCGAGGGGACGAGGATGGCCGAGGTCCACATGGGCCCCGGCTGGAGGGAGACCGCCAGGGACTTCGCCTCTCAGCATCCGGACGTGGTCCTCTCCATCAGGGTCCGCGCCGGGCAGGGGATCGAGAGGAAGGTCGTGGAGCTGGCCCAGGACGGCATCGCGGTCGTCCACCTGGACTACGACCGTCAGGGGATGGAGGAGGGCTCGGACGCCAGGCACGCCATGAACTCGCTCCGTTCCATCCACAAGGCGCTGGTCTCCGAGGGGATCAGGGACAGGGTCACCATCATCTCCGGGGGCGGCGTGGCCGCGGCCGAGCACGTCCCGAAGACCATCATCTGCGGGGCCGACGTGGTCGCGGTGGAGCGCGCGCTGATCATCGCGCTGGAGTGCCGGAACTGCATCACGTGCTCGCGGGGCTCGTGCCCGATCAACCTCCAGGCGGCGGAGCCCGAGTGGGTCCAGGGGAGGGTCTGCAACCTGATAGGCGCATGGCGCGACCAGATGCTCGAGATGATGGGCGCGATGGGCATACGCGAGGTGCGCAGGCTCAGGGGCGAGGTGGGCCGCGCGATATTCTTCGACGACCTCGAGAGGGACATGATGGCAGCGCTCAAGGGGGGCGAGAAGCATGGCTAGGAAGGCCGACGCGTACTCCGACCAGTTCCCCGAGACAGCCCTGGCCCCCGCGGACAGGCTCACGTTCATGAACAGGTTCTCGGTCACGAGGGCGGAGACCTGCATCTCCTGCGGCATGTGCGAGGCGCTCTGCCCGTACGGCGTCCACAGGAGGATCGAGGGGCACGCCAAGATCCTCCCGCCGGACGACAGGAAGTGCATCGGCCCGTCGTGCGAGGTCAACTACTTCTTCTGCGTCGCCAACTGCCCGACGACCTCCCTCTCGGTGAAGGCCAGCGACAACTTCGCGAGCATGGGAGACCCGCGCTGGAGCGCGGAGACCATCATGGCCACATGGAAGATGGCCGAGACGGGGAGGCCCATCCCGCTGGACCACCCAGGGAACGTGGGCGCCTCGGGCGGAGGCTTCGACAAGCTCCACTTCAGGCTGCCGGGGAAGGCGGCGAAGGGCGACCCGTCGCGCATCTCGACCGCGATCGACCTCAACAGGCGGGGCGCAGGCACGCGGATCAGGATCCCCATCCCGGTCTACGGCGGCGGCATGTCGTTCGGCTCCGTCAGCGTGTACACGATGATGGCGAGGGCGAAGGCCGCGAAGGCCCTGGGGACGTTCATATGCACGGGCGAGGGCGGGTACCCCGAGCAGCTCGTGCCCTTCAAGGACCATGTCATAACCCAGATCGCGACGGGACTGTTCGGCGTGCGCGAGGAGACCCTCCAGCGCGCCCCGATCCTCGAGTTCAAGTACGCCCAGGGGGCCAAGCCTGGCCTCGGCGGGCACCTGCTCGCGGACAAGAACACGCCCGACGTCGCGAGGATGAGGGAGGCGGTGCCGTACACCAGCCTCTTCTCCCCGTTCCCGTTCCACAGCGTCTACTCCGTCGAGGACCACAAGAAGCACCTCGACTGGGCGGCCGCGATCAACCCGAGGGCACTCCTGTCGGTGAAGGTCTCGACCCCGAACGACGTCGAGATGGTCAGTGTGGGGAGCTACTACGCCGGGGCGCACATAGTCCACCTGGACGGTGGCTACGGCGGCACAGGGGCCGCCCCCGAGATCGCCAAGAAGAACATCGCGATGCCAATTGAGTACGCCATCCCGAAGGTCCACAGGTTCCTCGAGGCCGAGGGCATCAGGGACCAGGTCACGCTCGTCGCGAGCGGCGGCCTCAGGACCGCGATGGATGTCGCGAAGTCCATCGCGCTCGGGGCCGACGGCGCGGTCATAGGGACGTCCGACCTCGTCGCGGTCGGCTGCGTGCGCTGCGGCAACTGCGAGAGCGGCCGCGGCTGCCCGAGGGGCATAGCGACGACAGACCCCGAGCTCCAGAAGATCACGGACTCGGACTGGGGCGCACAGAGGATAGTCAACATGTACACCGCGTGGAGGCTCCAGTGGTGCGAGCTCCTCGACTCGTTCGGAATGAACGACATCCAGCAGCTCCGTGGCAGGACCGACCTCCTCAGGCACGAGGACCACCCAGACAAGGAGGTCGTGAGATGAACAACGATGCCAGGACGCTCACGGAGGCGAGGGCGTGGATGCAGGCCCACTCGCGCTCGACCGGCACACACATGCAGGAGGCCGAGGGGGGTTGCGGCGTCGTCGGCATCGTCAGCACAGCCCCCGTCGCGGGCAGGCACATATTCGAGCCGCTCATCCAGATGCACAACCGCGGGAACGGGAAGGGCGGCGGCATAGCGGCGGTCGGCCTCGACGCCGACCAGCTCGGAGTCACCCAGCGCATCCTCGAGCAGGACTACCTCCTCCAGGTGGCCTACCTCAAGCCCGAGGTCAGGGACCAGCTCGAGGACGAGTTCATCAAGCCCAACTACCGCGTCGAGCGCAAGTACAAGGTCGAGACCAGCACGGACCCGGCCCTGCTGAAGTCCCTGGAAGTCACCCCTCCAGAGGTCTGGCGGTACTTCTGCAGGGCGAAGAAGGACGCCCTCGAGGCCTTCGTCGCCAAGAGGAAGCTCGGGACGATGGACCCGAGGAAGGCAGAGGACGAGTTCGTCTACCAGACCAGCTTCGCGATCAACGTCAAGTACTACGCATCGTCCGGGATGTCCGCGTTCGTGATGTCCCACGGGCGCAACATGCTCGTGATGAAGATCGTCGGGTACGCGGAGGACGTCATAAGGTACTACAAGCTCGACGAGATGCGCGCCCACATATGGATTGGGCACCAGCGCTACCCGACCAAGGGCCGCGTGTGGCACCCCGGAGGGGCCCACCCGTTCGTCGGGCTCGACGAGGCGCTCGTCCACAACGGCGACTTCGCGAACTACCACACCGTCTCGGAGTACCTCGGTCAGAGGAACATCGTCCCGCTCTTCCTGACGGACACGGAGGTCTCGGTCCTGCTCTTCGACCTGCTCAACAGGACCTATGGGTACCCGCTGGAGTACATAATCGAGTCGCTCGCCCCGACGACGGAGAGGGACTTCCACCTCCTGCCGGAGGCGAAGCGGAGGATCTACCGTGCGATCCAGGCCACTCACATCCATGGCTCGCCTGACGGCCCCTGGCTCTTCATCATAGGAAGGAACTGCTTCTACGACAACAAGCTCCAGCTCATGGGGATCACGGACACCTCGATGCTCAGGCCGCAGGTGTTCGCCCTCGTCGACGGGGATGTCCAGATAGGGCTCATCGCCTCGGAGAAGCAGGCGATCGACTCAGTGCTCTCGAGCATCTCGCGGGAGATGCCGACCGTCCCGAAGTACGCTGACAGGTACTGGAACGCGAGGGGAGGGAGCCACACGGACGGGGGCGCGTTCATATTGAGCCTCTACCCGGAGGCGGGCGCCCCGGGGAAGAAGAGGCTCATCTGCACGAACAAGTTCGGCACCTCGGTCACGGTCCCGCAGACGGACTGGAGCCGGGACGACGACATCGCCCTCGGCAAGCCGTTCCCGAAGGCCCCCAGGAAGTCGGCCCTCGGAGAGGAGCTCGCGGCCAGGAAGGACCCGGAGGCTTCCTTCAACCTCCTGGTGAAGCAGCTGGGGGAGGTCTCGGGCGAGGAACTCAACTCAGTGTTCTCGTACCTCGTGAAGCTCGCGGGCAAGAGCGACGTGGGGATGGATGAGTCCGTCGCATTGCTCACTCTGATGCTGGACAGGCGCTATCCGACGGGGAAGTACAGGCGTAGCAGGCTCGTTCAGAAGGCGAACGAGTGCCTTGACGAGATCCTACGCTCTGCGCCGCGGGTCGACAAGGCCGACAAGTCGCTCTACTCGCTGGTGGACCTGAAGTCAAGGGAGAAGCTCAAGGGACCGTCCTCACCGTACTCGAAGCTCGCCATCGACTGCGCAGGCTTCCCGATGGAAGGGGAGGAGGGCGTTTCGTTCGTGATCAAGAGGGCCAGGGAGCTCGGCTGGACCAGGGTCCTCGCTTTCGCGGCCCACGGCCAGAGGTTCTTCGGTTGCAGCCTTGGGCCGAAGTCGAAGGGCTTCAGGATCGATGCGTACGGCAGTCCTGGCGACTATCTCGCCTCCGGCCTCGACGGCGCAGAGGTACATGTGCACACGAACGGCCAGGACCAGCTCGGCCAGATACTCGCGAACGGCAAGTTCGTGGTCTACGGCGACGTCGGCCAGACGTTCCTGTACGGGGCGAAGGGCGGCGAGACCTACGTCATGGGAAACGCCGCCGGCAGGCCCCTCATCAACGCGGTCGGCAAGCCCAAGGTCGTCATCAACGGGACGTGCCTGGACTATCTTGCGGAATCGTTCATGGCGGGCAACCCGCTCTACGGCGGGGGGTTCGTCGTCCTCAACGGCATCGCGTTCGACCACACCGGCTCCCCGTACGAGCTCCCGGAACCGTATCCCGGAGGGAACCTGTTCTCCCTCGCCTCCGGCGGCGCGATATACGTCCGCGACCCGAGGAGGCTCATAGGGGAGGACCAGCTCAACGGGGGCAGGATAACCAAGCTCACCGAGGCGGACTGGAACCTGATACTGCCGTACCTCAAGGAGAACGAGAGGCTCTTCGGCTTCTCGGTAGATGACTTCCTCCTGAAGGTCGACGGAGTCAGGAAGGCCCCCGACGCAGTATACAGGAAGATCGAGCCCGCCCCGAGGGTCACGCTGGCGGGCAAGGTGCAGGAACAGGACGTCGGCGGGGACTAGGCCGGGCGGGTGGCGTTTCAGTCATCCGCACGCGGTCTTGGACAATATTCGGACTGCGCTGTCGAGAACCGCCGGGTATTCGAACCAGAACCTCGATTTAATACGATGTCAGTAGTCTTAAATACGAACTTACGAATGCAGCGCCCAGAGGCATCGCGGGCGCGGCCCGGGATGCACCGCGGCCGCACCTTCTGCGGCGGCGGTCGGCAAAGGGTGCTCACATGTACGAGATAGTGAAGGCGGAGAAGCTCAACCCCGACGTCACAAGGCTCGAGATCAAGGCCCCGCACATAGCGAAGAGGGCCAAGGCCGGGCAGTTCGTGATGATAACGGTGGACGAGCACGGCGAGAGGGTCCCGCTCACCATGGCGGACATCTCTCCTGAGAAGGGGACTGTGACTATCGTTGCCCAGGAGGTCGGCAAGACCACCAGGCACATGGGCAAGCTGAAGGCCGGAGACAAGGTGTTCAGCCTCGTGGGCCCGCTGGGCCTCCCGACCGAGCTGCACAAGTTCGGCACCATCGTCTGCATCGGCGGCGGCATCGGCCTCGCGCTGATGTACCCGGTCGTCAAGGCGCTGAAGGAAGCTGGCAACACGACCGTCAACATCATAGGCGCCAGGAACGAGAAGCTCCTGATCTACGAGGACGAGATCAAGTCAGTGAGCGACGAGTTCTACCTGTGCACCGACGACGGCTCGAAGGGCCACAAGGGCTTCGTCAGCGACATACTGAAGAAGCTCATCGCGGACGGCAGGAAGATCGACATGGTCTACGCCGTCGGCCCGATAATCATGATGAAGGTCATCGCGAACATAACGAAGCCGTACGGGATCAAGACGATTGTCAGCCTGAACCCGATCATGGTCGACGGGACCGGCATGTGCGGCTCGTGCAGGGTCATCGTCAAGGGCGAGACCAAGTTCGGCTGCGTCGACGGGCCCGAGTTCGACGGCCACGATGTGGACTTCGAGAACCTCACGGCCAGGAACAAGAGGTACCTCGCGGAGGAGCAGATCTCCCTGAGGCGTTTCATGGGGGGTAAGTAGATGGCAGAGGAAGCTGGCAAGAAGGAGCCGAGGAAGCTCGTCCCGAAGAAGTACCCGATGCCCGAGCAGCCTCCGCAGGAGCGCGTGCACAACTTCAAGGAGGTCCCGCTCGGACAGGACGCCCAGACCATCATACTCGAGGCCAAGCGCTGCCTGCAGTGCAAGCAGACGCCAGGCAGGGAGATTTGCATGAACGGGTGCCCGGTCGAGATCGAGATACCGAGGTTCATCAAGGCTGTCCAGGACGGCGACTTCGCCCAGGCGATCAAGATCCTGAGGGAGAAGCAGAACCTCCCGGCGGTCTGCGGCCGCGTCTGCCCCTACGAGGTGCAGTGCGAGGGCAAGTGCATCGTCGGGAAGAAGAACGAGCCCGTCGGCATAGGCCGCATCGAGCGGTTCCTGGCCGACTGGGAGAGGAACGAGCAGAGGCACGGGCACGTGGAGGCCGTCGCCCCGACCGGCAAGAAGGTGGCCGTCGTCGGCGCTGGCCCCGCGGGCCTGACCGTCGCGGGCGACATGGCCAAGCTCGGCCACAAGGTCTCGATGTTCGAGGCCCTGCACTCACCCGGCGGCGTGCTCGTCTACGGCATCCCTGAGTTCAGGCTGCCCAAGGTCATAGTCCAGGCCGAGGTCGACTACATCAAGAAGATGGGCGTCGACCTGAAGACCGACTACGTGGTGGGCAAGCTCGACACCGTCGACGACCTCCTGAAGGAGTACGACGCGGTGTTCGTCGCCACCGGAGCGGGCCTTCCCAACTGGACCAACCTCCCGGGCGAGAACCTGAACGGCATAATGTCCGCGAACGAGTTCCTGACCAGGACCAACCTGATGAAGTCC
>JALOTO010000054.1 GCA_025457845.1 Thermoplasmata archaeon
TACCGCTCCCTGTATCTCGAGACGGTCGGCCGGTGGGCGCTCTCGGGGCCGCAGTAGAAGAACGCCCCGCGCCGGCTAGCGGGCTCATGCTTCTCTAGGAAGCGGTCGTGCCGCTTCAGTACCTTGAGCGCCTGGAGCAGGGATGGATGCGCCCTCGCCCTCATCTCCACGAGCTCCCAGATGGATCCCTCGTGGATGGCGTTCTTGACCTTCTTGATCTCCCTGAGGCTGATGTGCAGGTTGTGCTCCGCGATGCGCTTCGTGCGCTCCCCGTGGTCCATCTTCTTCAGTTCGGCGATCGAGGTCCTGCTGCACGACGGGCAGTCGCATGCGAGGTCGTGGAGGTCCGACAGGAACCTCGTCCCAGTCGGGTACATGAGCCGTTCCTCGCGGGCGTACTTCGCATATGACGACGAATCGAACATGTCGCAGCCGAGGAGGGCCGCCATCGGGAAGACCATCGGGTGCCCCGCGCCGAAGAGGTGGGCCGGCCTGGACGGGTCGAGGTGCATCTTCGAGGTGAGGACTATCTCCGCGATGTCCGAGTACCTGTATCCCTCGAGGAGCGGGACGACCCCGCCGATGGGGTGGACATCGAAGTCCAGGGTCGAGAGCTCCTTCGAGCACCTCTCCCTGAGGTCCGGGTAGATGCCGCCCTGGACGGTCCCCGCGAGGAGCATCTTCCCCTTCAGCCCGACGGACGCCCTCGCCCGTTCGAGCGTGACGTCGACCGCCTTGGCCGTCTCCTCCTTGGTGAAGCTCGGCTCCGAGAAGACGTCGAGTATGGTCCCGACGTCCGTGCCTATGGATTCCTGGAACTGGACTATCTCCTTGGGGTCGACCTCGACGTCGCCGTAGACGTAGTTCTGGAAGGTCCCGCTGTCCGTCATGATCGGCCCGTCGAAGTCCAGGAGCCTGTGGACGTCCGACCCCTCGATCCTCTGCCTGAGCTTCGGGTCGTTCCATATGATGTAAGAGTTCGTGATCAGCATCTGGACGCCGAACCGCTCCTTCATCTCCCTCGGCGTGATCGTCAGCTGGTTCGGGTTGACCACTGGTAGGAGGACCGGCGTGGTGACCTTCCCGTGTGCGGTGGTCAGCTCGCATATCCTAGCTAGTCCGTCCCGCTCCTTGAGCTCGAACATCCAGGAGGTGTGTATCAGGTCGATGTTGATTAGCCTTTGCAGTCGCCCGGGCGGATGCGCCCGTCTTTCGACCAAAGAAGGATTAAATACGCTGGCGGACCTGCCTGGCCTGGTATCCGATGCTCGAGGCGCTCCAGGTCGTGGCGGGGGTGTTGCTGGTGTTCTTCCTGCCAGGCTACACGTTCGTCAACCTGCTCTTCCCGAGGAGGAACGAGCTCGACCCGGAGTACGACGTGGTCTACAGGCTCGCGCTGTCCATGGGCCTCAGCGTGGTCATGGCCATAATCATAGGCTTCTCGCTCAACGCGGTCAGCACGGAGGACCAGGCGTACGTGAGGCCCGGCCCGCTCTGGCTCGCGTTCCTCTCGGTGACCGGGGTGTTCTTCCTGGCAGGCTGGGTGAGAGGGGCCTACCCATGGATGGAGCGGATCCACCCGTCCCTCTACAGGCCCGAACCCGCGAGGAAGGTCGCGGGAGTGAAGATGTCACCTGAGAAGAGGAACACCGAGGCGGGGAAGCTCCTCATCGAGCAGGAGCGGCTCAAGAAGGAGCTCCAGACCTCGCTGGAGAGGTCGTCGACTTCAAATCCTCAGAGGAAGCTCCACTACCGCAGGAGGACGGACCGGCTGAGGGAGCGCATCGGGCAGATCGACAGGGAGCTCGATGCCATGCGGTCCGAGGAGCGGGACTGAATGCCGATCAGGAAGGGGCAGATGGAGTACAAGCTCGTCATAGTCGTCCGGGACGACCTCAAGATGTCCGGCGGCAAGCTGGCGGCGCAGGTGGCCCACGCGGCCGTGTCGTGCGCCCTCGAGGCGAAGGCCAAGAGGGCCGCATGGTTCTCCGCGTGGTACGCCGAGGGGCAGCGCAAGGTCGTGCTCAAGGCCAAGGACGTTGAGGAGCTCAGGGCCCTCGGCGACAGGGCGGCGAGGGCCGGCCTGCCGAAGGCGCTCATAACGGACGCCGGCCTGACCGAGCTTCCGCCCAACACCACCACGTGCCTCGGCATAGGGCCCGCCCCGGAGGAGCAGATAGACCCCATCACCGGGAACCTCCCGCTGGCGTGAGTGCCGTCCCATGAAGGAGCAGACGCGCGTCCTGGGGATAGACGATTCTCCGTTCAGGTTCAGCGGAGGCCGTTCGCTGGTCGTCGGGACCGTCGTCCGCCTCCCGAACTACCTCGAGGCCGTGATGAAGACGGACGTCGAGGTCGACGGGGACGACGCGACGGAGCGCCTCGCGGAGATGGTCTCCCGCTCCAGGTACAGGGACCAGGTCGAGGCGGTCATGCTCGACGGGATAGCCCTCGCCGGCTTCAACGTCATAGACATCCAGGCGCTCCACTCGGCCGCGGGCGTCCCCGTCCTCGCCGTCACCAGGGACCCGCCGGACCTGGGGTCCATGCGGTCCGCCCTGAAGAAGCACTTCAAGGACTGGGAGAGGCGGTACGAGCTTATCACGAGGTTGGAGCTGAAGCGCATCCCCACGGCACACAAGCCCCTGTACGCCTCGGGAGCGGGCCTGGAGTGGGACGACTTCGTCCAGCTGGTCAGGATGGCGACGGTCCGCGGCGCCGTCCCTGAGCCCATAAGGATGGCGCATCTGATCGCCGCGGCGATGGTCAAGGGCGAATCCAAGGGACGGCCGTGAAACTGGAGGGAAGCCGCGCATAGGGTTTTGAGCAGAGAGCGCGCTCCACGTAACAGAGAGGGTGGCACGGTTGACGGTCAGGAACCTCTTCACCAAGCACGACCACAGGGTCATGACGGGGATGACGAAGGATCAGGCGGCCCAGGCCGCCGCATGGTTCTGGAGGTCGAGGCAGTTCGGAATAGGCTTCTCCGGGCCTCACTCCATGTCGGGCGCACAGTACTACTCGAAGCTCGGCCTCAGGCAACAGGTCACCATCTGGGTCGCGGACGAGGGCGGAGGCGTCGGGGTCGACGTCGGGCTGTCGGCGGAGCTCACGGACGAAGGCGCGGCGGTCGGCATCATCGGGGCCGTGCTGGTCCTCCCGCTGACTGTGGCCGTCGGTGCCGTGTCTTACATGGAGTACGAGAACGACGCCAACAGGCTCATCCAGGAATTCTGGTCATATCTCCACGGCTTCCCGGGGAACCCGCAGCCGCCTGCTGGACCTGCCCCGGCGCCATCGTGGGCCCAGGGGCAGACCGCCCAACCGGCCGGTCCAGCGCCATCGGGGGCGGCCCGAAGCTGCCCCAGCTGCGGAGCGCCCGCAGACCCGGACGCGAGGTTCTGCAAGGCATGCGGGAGCAAGCTCTGAGGCACCGGACGGACATGCTGGCTGGCCTGTTCGTATAACCGCAAGTTTTAATAGGCGGACCGGTTTGTAGGGCTTACCTTCAGCAGCAAAGGTGAAACGTTTGCCGAGAGGTCTTTACACAGCCAGGAAGCTCAAATTGAACAGACAGAGCCTTAGGTGGAGCGACAGGTACTACAAGCGCAGGAAGCTCAGCCTCAAGGAGAAGTCTGACCCATTGGAGGGGTCGGCCCAGGCCAAGGGTGTCGTTCTCGAGAAGGTCGGCATAGAGGCGAAGCAGCCCAACTCCGCCATACGCAAGTGCGTCAAGATCCAGCTGATCAAGAACGGGAGGCAGATCACTGCCTTCGCGGTGGGCGACGGGGCCATCAACTTCATCGACGAGCACGACGAGGTCCTCGTCGAGGGCATTGGCGGCAGGATGGGCCGTTCATACGGCGACATCCCCGGCGTCAGGTACAAGGTCATCAAGGTCAACAACGTCTCCCTTAACGAGCTCGTCAAGGGCAGGAAGGAGAAGCCAGTAAGGTGATCTCATGGAGGGAGAAGAGAAGAAGCAAGAGGAGAAGCCCGTCGAGCCGACGACCCCCGAGGCAGCCGCTGCACCAGTCGAGGTCGCACCGGCAGAGCAGGCCGAGGCGGAGGAGGACAGGCTCATACTCGGGAACGTCCTCCTGTTCGGCAAATTCGATGTGTCCGGCGTCACCGTCAAGGACATCGGCATGGCCAGGTACATCGATGTGTCCCCGGTCGCGGTCCCTCACACGGGCGGCAGGCACACGAGCAAGGCCTTCGGGAAATCCAAGATGAGCATCGTCGAGCGCCTGATCAACAACATGATGCGCACTGAGGACTTCACCGGGAAGAAGATCAAGGCGTACAGGGCCGTCGAGAACGCCTTCCTCATAATCGACCAGAAGACGAAGCAGAACCCGCTCCAGCTCTTCGTGGACGCGCTCGTGCGCTCGGCTCCCAGGGAGGAGGTCACGAGGCTGCAGTACGGTGGCATATCCGTCCCGAAGGCGGTCGATGTGGCACCAGCCCGCAGGGTCGATCTGGCTCTCAGGTACGTCTGCAACGGCGCACTCGAATCGTCCCACGGCAGCAAGAAGCCGATCGAGGAGTGCCTGGCGGACCTCATCATCTCCGCAGCCAGGGGCGACATGAACTCGCCGCCGGTGGCGAAGAAGGAAGAGATCGAGAGAGTGGCCTCCTCAGCACGCTGATCGGGCCGGAGAAAACACCTTACGAAACCCCTGTTCCATCTCTTTGATTTCATGACCATCTGAACCGTTGGTGAACCCCATGGGAAGGAAAGAGGACAACATCCGCAAGGCGCAGGCCCTGATGAGGAAGCCAGAGCTCATCAGGAACATAGGCACAGCCGCGCACATCGACCACGGCAAGACCACCCTCTCGGACAACCTGATCGCAGGTTCCGGCATGATGTCCGAGGACCTAGCGGGCAAGCAGCTGCTGCTCGACTTCGACGAGCAGGAGCAGGCGAGGGGCATCACGATCAACGCCGCGAGCGCGTCGATGGTGTACAAGTACAAGGAGAAGGAGTTCCTGATCAACCTCATCGACACGCCTGGTCACGTCGACTTCGGCGGCGACGTCACGAGGGCCATGAGGGCCATCGACGGCGTCATCATCCTCTGCTGCGCGGTCGAGGGCGTCATGCCCCAGACCGAGACCGTCATAAGGCAGGCCATCAAGGAGAGGGTCCGGCCCATCCTGTTCGTCAACAAGGTCGACAGGCTGATCAACGAGCTCCAGGTCACCCCGGAGCAGATGCAGCAGCGCCTGAGCGCCATAATGAACGAGGTCGACCTCAAGGTCCAGAACCTCCTGCCACCTGAGCTCAAGGAGAAGTGGAAGCTCAACGTGGCCGAGGGGACCATCGTCCTCGGCTCCGCCTTCAACAACTGGGCCATCACGGTCCCGTACATGAAGAAGACCGGGATCACGTTCAAGGACATCTACGAGTACTGCAAGAACGGCGACCAGAAGACCCTCGCCAAAAGGGCCCCGCTCCACGAGGTCCTGCTCGAGATGGTCATCACGCACCTCCCCAATCCGCTCGAGGCGCAGAAGCTCAGGATACCGACCATCTGGCACGGCGACCTGGAGTCCCCGCTGGGCAAGGGCATGATGACCTGCAACCCCGAGGGCCCCGTCGCGTTCATGGTCACCAAGATCATAGTCGACCCGCACGCCGGCGAGGTCGCGGTAGGGCGTCTCTTCAGCGGCAAGGTCTCGAAGGGGGCGGAGCTGCACATCATAGGCATGCCCAACCCGAACAGGGCGCAGCTGGTGTCCCTGACCGTCGGCGCCGACAGGATCCCCGTCGAGGAGATCGACGCGGGCAACGTCGTCGCAGTGTCGGGCCTGAAGGACGCGATAGCCGGTTCGACCGTGTCCAGCGACCCCGAGATGCAGCCGTTCGAGAAGATGGTCCACTACTCCGAGCCGGTCGTCACCGTCGCCATAGAGGCGAAGCACACGAAGGACCTTCCCAAGCTGGTCGACGTGCTGCGCACGGTGGCCAAGGCCGACCCGTCCATCCAGGTCGAGATCAACCAGGAGACGGGCGAGCACCTGATGTCCGGCATGGGTGAGCTGCACCTCGAGATCACGACCTACAGGATCGTGAACGAGCACAAGGTCGAGATCAAGACCTCCCAGCCGATAGTCGTGTTCAGGGAGTGCGTCGGCGGCAGGGGCGGTCCGTTCGAGGGGAAGTCCCCCAACAAGCACAACAGGTTCTACATCGAGGTCGAGCCCCTCCAGCCGGCCGTCGTCAACGCCATCAGGGCCGGCGAGATAGAGACTGAGGGCAGGATCAAGGACGCGAAGGCCCTCATGAAGAAGCTCCAGGAGCTCGGAATGAGCAAGGAGGAGGCGAAGGGCGTCGTGGCGTTCAACAAGACGAACGTCCTCATCGACATGACCAAGGGTATCCAGTACCTGCACGAGACGATGGAGCTGGTCAAGGAGGCCTTCGACGAGGCCATGGTCCGGGGCCCGCTCGCGAACGAGAAGTGCATGGCCATGAAGGTCATGGTCGTCGATGCCAAGCTCCACGAGGACTCGGTCCACAGGGGCCCGGCCCAGGTCATCCCCGCCGCGAGGTCCGCGGTGTACGGTTCGATGTGCCAGGCCGGAAGGGTCCTGTACGAGCCCATCCAGAAGCTCTTCATCAACGTCCCGGACGACATGATGGGCAACGCGATACGCGAGGTCCAGCAGAGGCGCGGCATAATAGAGGACATGAAGCAGGAGAGCGAGCACACGACCGTCCAGGCGAAGGTGCCCGTGGCGGAGATGTTCGGCTTCGCGGCGTCGATCAGGGGCGCGACCAGCGGTCGTGCGCTGTGGTCGACCGAGAACGCTGGCTTCGAGACTATGCCGCGCGAGGTCCAGGAGAAGACGGTGCCAGGCGTGAGGCAGAGGAAGGGCCTGAAGCCCGAGCCGTACGACGCGTCGTACTACTCGGGGTGAGCCCGTTGAGCACTCTGGACATGGCAAAAAGACTAATATACCAAGAGCATCATGCTCGAAAAGAAGGTGTCTGAATGGCAGAGAAACCGCACATGAACCTTGTGTTCATCGGACACGTCGACCACGGGAAGTCGACCAGTGTCGGCCGCCTGCTCCTTGATACGGGGCACATCGAGAGCCACGTAATCGAGAAGTACAGGAAGGAGGCCGAGACCAAGGGCAAGGCGACTTTCGAGTTCGCGTGGGTCATGGATGGACTTAAGGAGGAAAGGGAAAGAGGTCTCACGATCGATGTGGCGCACAAGCGGTTCAACACGCAGAAGTACTACTTCACCATAATCGACGCGCCTGGTCACAGGGACTTCGTCAAGAACATGATCACGGGTACGAGCCAGGCCGACGCGGCCGTCATAGTCGTCTCCGCGATCGAGGGGCCGCAGGCCCAGACGAAGGAGCACATATTCCTGTCGAGGACGCTCGGCGTGAAGCAGATCATCATCGACATCAACAAGATGGACGCGGTCGGCTACCAGCAGTCGAAGTACGAGGAGACCAAGAAGGCGGTCACCGAGCTCCTCAAGACGGTCGGCTTCAAGGTGGACGAGATACCGTTCATCCCGTGCTCCGGCTACAAGGGCGACAACATCGCATCGAGGTCGGCCAACACGCCCTGGTACAAGGGCCAGACCCTGGTCGAGGCGCTCGACGCGCTCAAGGAGCCGTCGAAGTCCACTGACAAGGCGCTCAGGCTGCCGGTCCAGGATGTCTACACCATCACCGGTGTCGGGACCGTCCCAGTGGGCCGTGTCGAGACTGGCGTGCTGAAGCCCGAGACGAAGATCATCTTCATGCCGGCCAACAAGGTCGGTGAGGTCAAGTCCATCGAGATGCACCACGAGATGCTCCAGCAGGCGGTGCCCGGCGACAACGTCGGGTTCAACGTCAGGGGCCTCGCGAAGAACGACATCAAGAGGGGCGACGTCGCCGGCCCGGTGGACAACCCGCCGACCGTCGCGAAGACCTTCACCGCGCAGATCATGGTCCTGAACCACCCGAGCGTCATAACGGTCGGGTACACCCCGGTGTTCCACTGCCACACGGCGCAGGTCGCGTGCACGTTCATCGAGCTGCAGAAGAAGCTCGACCCCGCGAGCGGCGCAGTGAAGGAGGAGAACCCGCAGTTCCTGAAGACCGGCGACGCGGCGATCGTCAAGATCCAGCCGTCGAAGCCGCTGGCCGTCGAGAAGGCCAAGGACTTCCCGCAGCTGGGCAGGTTCGCCGTCAGGGACATGGGCCAGACCGTCGCGGCGGGCATGGTCATAGACATCGAAAAGAAGGAGATGTAAACCCCTTGAGAAACCCCCTTTTCCATGTTTTCATTGATGTGATGTGTGGTTTGTGATGGCGCAGAGGGCTAGGATTTCGCTGAGCGGCACCGACCCGATGAAGGTCGACAGCGTCTGCAAGCAGATCAAGACGATCAGCGAGAAGACCGGTGTCGCGATATCTGGCCCGATACCGCTCCCGACCAAGAGGCTCGTGGTCCCGTGCAGGAAGAGCCCCGACGGTGAGGGTTCCGAGACATGGGACCGCTGGGAGATGCGCGTGCACAAGCGCCTCATAGACCTGGACGCGGACGAGCGCGCGCTCAGGCAGCTGATGAGGATACAGGTCGCGGACGAGCGCGCGCTCAGGCAGCTGATGAGGATACAGGTCCCGGACGGCGTCAACATCGAGATCGTACTCAGGTCCTGAGCTCTTATCCCGACTTCTTTCGTTTATGTGCTAATCATTAGCGCCAGCACCATGATTTGGTGCGATTCGGGGATGTTATCGGATCGCCATCGCGGACGCGAAAGGGTATTATCGCGCTGCCGTAATCATCACTCGGAAGTGGCGAGATGAGGGACATGGAGTTCAGGTGGACGAAGGCGACGGTGCTCATGACCATGTTCGCGGTCATACTATCTCTGTCTTCCCTCCTTGCTAAGTGGTACTCATGCAGGTTCTGGTGGGTGACGGAGACCGGCGTTGTCGAGCGGGAGAACGATTTCTACCTGTCAGGCGTGTCGGGCGGAGGCGGGATCACGTCCTTCGATTTCAGCGGGTTCACGGAGATCGGCGACGTGATAGGGCTTTCGGCCATCCTGATCGTGCTCTGGGCGCTGGCGACCCTTCCCTACATCTCCGCCGTCCTGGACGGAGAATCAGGGTTCGCGTGGGGATGGGTCGTCCTCGCGCTCTCGGTAGGGTCGATGGCGAACTACGCCCTCTTCATACAGAGCGCCGCAGAATCGACGACCTCTGTCAACGTCGATTCGGGCCTGACCCTCGGCCCCTTGGCCACATCGATCGCGGTCATCATCCAGGCCGGAGCGGTGCTTGCTAGGAACCTCCAGGTAATCAACCCTCGACTATCCGCAGGCCCTGCCAAGCTCTCGTCCGAGGAGATTGCGAGAGGCGATCTCCCCGAGAGGTGAGGTGTGGGTTGCCGATGTAGCCGCCGGGAAAGCTATTTAACCGACCTACATTATAGTCGGCCCTCCGGGCGAGGGCCGATAGATCAGCGGAAGATCGCCTGCTTTGCAAGCAGGAGGCCAGGGGTTCAAATCCCCTTCGGTCCACTCCTGATTCTCCTTTGAGCAGACGACCACGACTTTGTCTCCGTGAAAAGTGTCTAGACCGGAGAACGCCATGAGCGGTTCACGGGACAATGCGGCCGACGAGCATAACGACGGACATGTTCAACTACTCGTACAAGCTCGACATGGATAGGAAGCTCGAGCTGTTCGCAAGCCGAGGCTTCAGGTTCATCCACTGGTGCGACGACTGGAACAACGGGGTCGTCTACTCCAGCGAGGAGATGAGGGCTCACCTCCAGACGGTAGAGTCCTTCGGCCTGAAGTGCCTGGATGTCCACGGCTCCGACGCTCCAGGGGTCAAGATCGGGTCGGACGACGTGAGCGCGCGGAGGAAGTACATCCGTCTGCTTGAGAATCGGATAGAGTTCTGCTCAGCGCTGGGTGGAGACGCAGTCGTGGTTCACCCTCCGAGAGAGGTATCTGGCCTCGACAGGTCGATGCAGGTGCTCGAGAGCGTGAGGCCCCTATGTGAAGACATGGGCGTCGTCCTCGCCATCGAGAATTGTCTGCCGGCCGATACGGAGTTGCTGGCACTGTACTTCGAGAGATTCCCGCCGGAGTTCATCGGCTTTTGCTTCGACTCTGGTCACGCCAACCTGAACAAGGACGCGGACGAACTCATGGGGTTCGGCGGCAGACTCAGGGTTCTGCATCTCCACGACAACAAGGGAGCGGCCGACGACCATCAGCCTCCATACTACGGGACGGTTGACTGGCAGAGGGTGATGCGATGGGTCGATGACTGCGGCTATCCGAAGCCTGTCAATTTCGAGATAACCCACAGGCCGAAGTATTTCGAGGGGACGCCGGAGGCGTATCTGGATCACGCGGTAGACTCCATCATCAGGGCGGTATCCGGAGGCGAGGGAAGCAGGCATCCGTCTGTGAGGAAGGATGGCCACGGCGGGAGATAGTACATCATGCGTGGGTTCGAGGACCCGGAGGGCGATATCGACTCGTGGGTCGATTGGGGCATCAACGAGATCGCCTGGTGATCGTCCTTCTCGCGTCATTCGAAGTGACCGACGGCGGGTGCACTGGTCAGACCGCATCGCGGAGCGAGTCAGTGTGCGGCAGGGTCGTGCTCATGCCGCCACGGGCGCGTTCCCGTACTGCTTCACCGTGCAGAAGTACTGCAGTAGCACCGTGTCCCAGCCCGTGGCGTCCACGAAGTCCAGTCCTACGGTGTTGTACACCCTCTCGAACGAGTCCCAGTGCTGCTCGAATATCCCGATCGAGGGAGGAACGAACACGGACAGGCCGGTGACGAGCCCTCTCATCCTCCAGCTCGCCCAGTCATGGACGATGGCGTCATCCGCAGCCTTGAGGACGGCATCGCATGCATCGGCTACATCCGGATACGCAGTCCTCGTGCTCGTGGCGAGGTCCGAGAACATCACCCTTATGTCCGGGTAGAACCAGGTCCCCATGTTGTTCATCCAGAGTGACACGTCGGCCTGCACGGCCGCCGTCTTGAGGATCTTGCCCAGCGATGCGACCTTCGGTGTCACAGCGTCCGTGAACGATGCGAACGCCGTGGCGAGTTCGTCGAGAGCGTTCAGGTCGATGACCGACAGGGACGCGAAGTCCTGCATGTACGGATAGAGTGTCGGCAGTGTGTGGAGCGGCGCGGAGTACCACGCTGCGTAGTCGTCCACGAGCTTGCACGCGAGGTCGACAGGCGCGATGCCTGGGGAGTCAGAGAGCCCCGACAGGAGCGCGTCGTAGTTCATGCCGTCGAAGGGCACCCCGAGTTCGGAGGCGACGAGGTACGAGGCCGTCCCCCTCAGCTCGTAGGCTATCTCGACCGTGCCGAGGGTGCAGGCGTCGAGGGCTATGATGTCTATGGGCCTGTCCGCCGCATCCAGAGCGGTCCTGACCCCTTTCCCGAGGTCGTCTATCGACATCCAGACCTTGAGCAGGTCAGAGTCTGGCAGCCCCTCGTCCGAGCAGAGGCCCAAGTACCCGTTCCCGTGGTCCTGGATCATGAGCATGAAGTTCTCCGATGCCAGCTTCGGTTCGGTGAGCGCGTATGTGATGAACGATGAGAGTGTCTCTGGCGACGATGAGTTGACCTCTCCGAGGCTGGCCTCCTCCACCCAGCCGTCCTCGGTCAGCGTGGAGATGTTCGCGGGCAGCGTCAATCTGTCCAGGAAGACGCAGAGGGCTATGTCTTCCCTGTTGGTCAGCGCGCTGGCCCAGAGGCCGAGGAAGTAGTCAGTGTACTCGTCGAGGTTGTTGTCGCTCGCCCAGTACATTGCTATGGTCCAGCTCCTGGCCGCGTCGTCCTCGGTGACCGCGACCTCGTCGGAGTCGGCCAGAGCCGAAGTCATCGCCAAGGTCACAAGGGCGCAGAACAGCACCCTCCTAATCCCCCCGTTCCTCAACTCAAATCCCCCGCTGCGTCCCGGCGTGAGCCGGCCACGCAGGGGCTCGAACGACGCTGCGCTAGTTAACCCTTGGGGGCGGTCAGTGCGTCCGGATGTATGTTTCTGTTCATCGTGCTTCGGCGGAGGCGAAGTCCCTATTCCCAGAGATCCTGTACTTGCCCACAGGGAACATGATCTCGAACCTCGCCCCCTTTCCGGCCTCCCCGGTCTCTGTGATCGTGGCGCCCGTGATAGAGAGTATCTCCCTCGACAGATACAGCCCGAACGACCTCCTACCGGACTTCACCGGTCTCTCGAAGATGCCCGCTTTCATCTCCGGGGGGACCCCCTTTCCGTCGTCCTGGTATGATATGAGCAGCCCTTCAGCCGTCTCCTGGTACGAGAATGACATCCTCGTGACGCCTCCGCCATGCCTCTGCGAGTTCTCCACTAGATTCCGGAGCACGCGGGGGAGCATGGGGTCCGCGTAGACCTCGACCCCTGTCAGGTCGCGTTGCATCTCCACACCGCTGAGGTCGATCCCGAAGAGGCCCGCAGCCATCGCTGCATCCATATCTATCCAGGTGGGCCTCTCGACGCCGATCTGCTCGTAGGTTCCGGTGAACGTCAGGTACTTCTCGAGCGAGCCTGCTGCCTCCTTCATACGTCCGAGTATCTCCCGTCCCTTGTCGTCCGTGGCCGTCTCCTCGAGTATGGATATCCAAGCGGAGATGATGGCCACCTGGTTCAGCCCGTCGTGGCGCGTGATAGAGCCGAGCAGCCTGAGCTTCCTCGTCGCCTGTTCGAGCTCGTTCGTCCTCTCCTGGACCCTGGCCTCAAGTCCCTTGTAGAGCTCGTCCAGCTCCATGGCCATATCGTTGAGGTGTGCCGCAAGCTGTGCCACCTCGTCCGACCCGCCGACATCGACCTTCTTGCTGAGGTCCCCCTTCGAGAACCCGTCCGCGGCCGTCGCCAGCTTCCGGATCCTCGACGATATGGATCCGGTGAAGACCATCGCCACAGCAATGGACGCCCCGATCAACACCACGAACGCGATCATTACCCTCTGATTGAGTTCCACCACGGTGCTGAGGACCTCCGCCGTTCTGACGGCCAGGAATACGACCAGGCCGTTCCCGTCGTACTGGAAGTACCCAGTCGCGTGGGTGTAGGAGAAGAGCTTCTCGTGCCTGTTCTCGTCGACTATGAAGTACCCGCTTGGCTCAGTAGCTCTTTCGAAGAACTCCCTCTCTGAGACATCCTGGAGCATGTCGAACCCGCCGTCCACATACACGAGGCGACCGTCGGCTGTGACTATCCTCATCTCGGTCGTCTCGTAGACCTCTCCCAGGTAGACCGCCTCGAGGGCGACGGAGATGATGTCCACGACTGCGAAGATCGTCCCTATGAAATTCCCTATGTCGTCGGTCAGGGCCGCTGCCTCTAGCAGGCCGACCACTCCTGTCACAGGGTCGGTCACGATCTCCCCGAAGTAGCTCCCGTTTGCCACCGCGTCGCTCCACCACGCCTCGTCGTGGTACGAGAAGGATTCGGTCCGGCCGCTCATGCCGACGACCGCGCCGTAGCTGTTCGCGACCGCTATCCAGGCGTACACGTCGAGGCCATGCTCGTAGATGTAGTGCTCCCTGAGACTCATCAGTATGCCTGATGCATCGCTGGCGAGTATCTCCTGCATCAGGGGGGAGAGTTCGCTCAGTGGGACAGACTGCCAGTCCGAATCGATAGCGTCCGCGTAGGAATAGGGGTCGTCGAGGTCATCGTACTCGGCGTTCGATTCGTCGATGGCCTGCTGTATCCCAGAGTCCCTCGCCTGAATGAGCAGCTCATGGTACTTGGCGTAGACCTCTCTGTCCAAAGCGGAGGCTATGAAGTTAGCGATGTGGATGCTGTCGGTCCCGACGGAATCGATTATCCCGGCCCTCCCCTCGTCGAGGGAATAGACGGCAAGGGTCGACAGGATCAGCACCACCACGAGGAATGTGGCGATGATCTTGAGGCCGAGCGTCGACCGGAACCGCGGTTTGAGGTCGCCGATCAGAGATATGACAGTTCACCTCCGGAGACGACCGCGGGGTAGACCGGGACATCGAAGTTCCGCACTCCCTGGTCTATCCTTATGGTTCCCATGACACCGGAGAAAACGAACCCGTGGTCCAGCGACGCCCCTAGCTCCGCCCTGGTGGCGTTCTTCCCCTTCAGGATGTCGTGGGCGAGGTAGACTATGTCGTAGGCGATCCCCCCATGGTGGGTCAAGGACATGTTGTACCTCTCGTGGAACTCGATTGAGAAGTCGAGGGCGTACACGTTCTCGGGTCTGTAGATCGATGGAGCGGACATGAAGACCGGATCGATGGGTATCATCTCCCTCATGTCCGGAGATGAACCGCAGGTCGCGCTTATGACATGGCCGGAGTACCCGCTATCCTTCACAGCCTCCAGCATGCCCACGAGCAGTTCGCAGGATGTCATCACGTATATTGCCTCGTTCGACAAAAGGCTCGAGACCTCGTCCGTGTAATCCGTCTCGCTCGCGGGGCATCCAGCCGACTGCACACTCCAGCCTGCCGCGGCCACCTCCTCCGACAGCGATTCGTTCACGCTGCATCCGTGGGGCGAAGTGGTGTAGAGGATTCCTATGGAGCTGGCGTCCAGCGTCCCCATGAGAGAGATGATCGAGTAGACCTCGGACGGGATCGAGATGAAGTACCTGTAGGTCCAGCTCGAATCCTCTGACGCTCCGAGCGCCGATGCCATGCCGAAGAGAGGGGCCGAGGTCGCCTCGGCGAGCGGGGATAGCATGCTGAGCATTCCGCAGCCCATGGTGACATAGAACAGCGGATGGTGCGTAGCTTCCATCTGCTCGAAGGCCGCGGTCACGGCCGATGTCTCCTGCACGACCTCCTCGAGGACGAGCTTGATCCGCGTCTCGCCGATGCCCCCCCATTCGTTGAGCTCATCGATGGCCATCATGATGGCGGACTCGATCTCCTTTGCGTGGGAATACGGCTCCTCCTCCAGCGGGAGTATCGCGGCGACGACGGCGACTTCTTGTGGCGTGGAGGCGAGGAGGGCGGCGGCGGTCAGGGACAGCACTACTGCAGACGAGATCAGGAGCGCAGCGACGGGACGCCGATACATGATTCGCCCTCTCCGACCGTCATCGACGCCAATCCCCTCCACCCGGCGACGTGCCACAGAGTCTTGCTCCGTCAGATGCCCTCCTCCCAGACTCTGGGCATTATCGCCGTAACGGCGATATATGGATTTCTCCGGAATCTCGGGGAGTGCGCCTCTCCTAGGCAGGTGCCGGTCGGGCGGAGCTGAAACCGTGCAGAGACATGTGTCACGGGGAGAGCCGCTGCTCCGCCTCCTTCACGATTGTGGCGAGCTCCTTCCTGACGTCATCAGCCAGAGGTTGCACCTCGTGCGTCTTCAGTATCTCCTGCGCCTTCGCCCTCGCGTGGTCGGCAGCGGATTTCATCCCGCCTGCCTTCCATGCCTGGTAGACCGTCCCGTCCGTGACGGTCGGCTGCCACATGTCCCTGAAGTGGTCGACCGTGTGCTTCTGCCCGAGGAAGTGCCCCTCGTGCCCGACCTTCATTATGACATCCAGGGCGAGCGAGTCGTCGTCGACCTTGAATCCCTTCACCATGTCTGCTATCATGGTGTAGATCTCGTAGTCGATGAGCAGCTGCTCGTAGGAGAGCACGGTCCAGTTCTCGAGCAGGCCGATGCCGGAGGTCAGGTCGGTACCTGCGAGGTAGTACGTCATGGCCGAGAGGGCCTTCTCGTATCCTGCCTGCACGTCGGGCTGCTTCGAGCAGGAGCCCCAGCCTCCTACGAAGATCGGCACCTTGTAGTACCTTGCCATCTGGACCATCGCCGCCCTGACCATGTTAGCGGCCGGGAACAGCCCCTCGAACACCCCGGTCTGGACGTCCATGGCCATAGGTTCAGTGCTGAAGCATAGCGGGGCTCCAGGAGCCGCGAGCTGACAGACGGTGAGGAGCCCGAGGACCTGAGCATTGCCCACGAGCACGGCCCCGGCAACAGTCATGGGTGATGTCGCGCCGATCAGAGGCATCGCCATGAGCATCGGCGGGCAGCCGGCCCTGACGTACTCTATGGCGGCGTCGGTGGTTTGGCCGAGCATCAGAGGAGATGAGGTGCAGGTGAGGCAGGAGACGATCGGCCTCCTCCTGAGCTCCTTCTCTCCACCGACGACGGCCGCCGCCATCTTGAGTTCCAGCTGGGCTTCCTCCCGCTTGTAGGTGGACCCGGTCGTCACGTGCTTCTCGCAGTTGTTGAATATCGCCTCGAACTCGTGGAGGGCGTGAGCGTGGTTCGGCACATCGTGAGGGGTCACGAGCGGGTTGTAGCTGTGGACCATCTCTAGGTAGTCCACGACCCTCGCTGAATCCGCCACGTCCTGCTTGGTGGACGGCCTCCTCTGTCCCGTCTGGAGGTCGATCGTGGCGAGGCCCGTCCCGTCCGTGCACAGGTAGTGGTGCCTCCCATCGAGGACGAAGTCGTTCTTCGGGTTCCTGGCGCAGAGCTTGACGGGCCTCCGGCACTTCTTCACCGCCTCGGTTACGAGGTGGCCGGGGATCTTCACGACCCTGGTCCTCTCATCGACCTCGGCCCCAGCGTCCTTCAGCAATCGGATGGCCTCGTCGCTCACGACCTTGATGCCCATGTGCTCGAGCAGGTACAGCGAGTTGACGTGGATCGTGTCGGCGTCGTGCGCCTCCATCACGTCGAGCTTCCTGAGGCCGTAGCCTCCGACCTTCATCTGCCTGGACACGGCCTACGCCCCCTTCCCGACCAGGCGCTTCGCGGCGTCGACCGCGCTCCCGGCGTCGCCCGAGTACTCGGCGCCAATCTCCTTGGCCCACTCCTCGGTCGCGGCGGCCCCTCCGACCATGAAGACCGCCCCCGACCCGGACCCCTTCAGCGCTTCACAGACCTCCTTCTGGACCGAGACGGTGGTGGTCATGAGCGAGGACGCCCCGACGATGCCGGCACCGACCTCCTTCGCCTTCGACACGAAGGTCCCAGTGGGCGCGTCCTTGCCTATGTCGTGGACCTCGAAGCCGTTCGCCTCGAGCATGATCCTCACGAGGTTCTTGCCGATGTCATGTATGTCCCCCGCGACCGTCCCGATGACGACCTGGGCGACGACGTTCCTCTTCTCGGCCGATTTCTTCAGCTCTGGTTCGAGGATCTTGATGGCCGCGCCCATTATCTCCGCGGCGTAGATCAGTTCCACGACGAACATCTCCTTCCTGGAGAACTTCTCGCCGACCTCCCGTATCCCCTTGGCCAGGCCGTTCTCTATGGCGTCGACTGGCTCGATGCCCATCGCTATGGCCTTCCGCGCGGCCGCCTCGGCCTCCTCCAGCTGGAGCTTCTTCACTCCGTTCTCAAGCGCACTGAGTATCGCGATCTTATCGTCCATCGT
>JALOTO010000055.1 GCA_025457845.1 Thermoplasmata archaeon
CCCGGGTTCGTCACCAAGGGGGACCACAACAACGACGTGGACCTCTTCAGGCTCGTGAGCGGGCCGATACCGGTGAGCTGGGTCGTCGGTGAGGCGCGCGGGGAGATCCCGTGGTTCGGCCTCCTGAAGCTCTGGGCTTCGGGGGGGCTCGAGGACGCGGCCCCGTCGAACAGCGTCCGGAACCTGTGGATCGCGATGGCTCTGATAGTCGTCGCCCCGGTCATGCTCGATGTCGTCCTGACGTTCAGGATACGCAGGAGGATAGCGAGGAAGAGGGAGGCGGCCGTTCAGGAGCACGAAGCAGCCATGCGCGAGCAGCAGCCGACGGTGGATGAGAAGAATCTGCCAGGCGGCCCTCCCCCTCAGGTGCCGCCTGGACAGGTGTAGTTTCAGAGCAAGGTCGTCTGGTACCTCAGCTTGTAGCTCTTCAGGTTGGTGAGCATGTCGTCCTCTTCCAGGATCCTCCGCGCCTCGGCCGACGGGACGCTGAGCTCTATCTCCTTCGTCCTGCCGCCCCTGCCGAAGGACTTCACCCTCGCGTGGACCAGGCCGAGCATGTCCAGCTCGGACACCAGGTCCGTGATCCTCCTCTGGGTGAGTATGGCCATCGATGTGCACTGGCAGAGCTCCTTGTAGGTCTCGTACAGGTCCCCCGTGGTGAGCTTGGGATCGCCGCGCTCCTCGTTGAGCAGGACACCCATGAGCACGAGCTTGGATTGGACCGGGAGAGTCCTGACCGCCTCGGTGACACAGTCCAGCTCGATCTTGTTCTTCGCCTTGATGACGTCCGAGTCCGTTATGACGTTCATGTGGTTGCGCTCGGCGATCTCGGCAGCCACCCTGAGCAGGTCGAGGGCTCGCCTCGCATCCCCGTGCTCCTGGGCGGCGAGCGCGGAGCAGAGCGGTATGACTGACGGCTCGAGCACGTTGTCGTCGAAAGCCGTGGCGGTGCGCTGTGCGAGGATGTCCCTCAGCTGCTCGGCGTTGTACGGTGGGAAGACCATCTTCTCCTCGCTGAGCGAGCTCTTGACCCTCGGGTCGAGGAACTCGGTGAACTTGAGGTCGTTGGATATGCCTATGACGCTGACCTTCGCGTTCTTGAGGTCGTCGTTGATGCGGCAGAGATGGTAGAGAACGTCGTCGCCGCTCTTCGAGACGAGCTTGTCGATCTCGTCCAGGGCGATGACTATGACGCGGCGCTCCTCGTCTATCTTCTCCCTGAGTATGTTGTAGACCCGCTCCGTGCTCCATCCGGTGAAGGGTATGCGCTGGGCGAAGTCCTCGATGAAGACGTTCCCGATGTTCTGGAGGACGCCGTACTGCGTGTCGACGACCTCGCAGTTCATGTAGATGAAGTGGACGTTCTTCCGCTCCTCGCTCGCCCGCTCGATCTCCTTGCCGATGTACTTGATAGTGGCGGTCTTGCCGGTGCCGGTCTTCCCGAACAGGAGCACGTTCGAGGGCCTCTGCCCGTCGAGGGCGGTGACCAGGATGGATGCTAGCTGCTTGATCTGGTCCTCACGGTGGGGCAGCACATCTGGTATGTATGACGGCCTGAGGACATCCCTGTCCCCTTTGAAGATAGACTTCGTTCTGATGTATTGCTGGAAGATGGTGTTCTGCATCTAGCTCCCCCGCCGCGGCAAAAATGCCTTCCCCTTCCCCGATCTTTTTCCTGTGGAAGCCGCTCTCGGAATCCACACGAAACAGAGGGATTTGGGGAATTACATCGAGGCTACTTAAGGGTTAATTTTATCTCGGAAATCCATTTTGCCCGCAGCCCCCAAATTTCGGGGAATATCTCGGGCCAGTAGTCGTGGAAAATGTGCAGCGGGAGATAATAAACATCGACCTCCCTTAATCGTATCAAGCACAGGGGGCCCCCTTCATTTCCGGTGGAGCACGGCCCGCGAGCGGATAACACTTTCTGCGTACGGGCGTCCATGGGAAGGGGTGGTCGGAATACCGCGGTTTCGCGTCGAAAGTCGTCTGTGGATACGCTTATCTCCGCGGAACGTGTAGCTCGGTCGAGGACATGAAGAGAGGAGTCGTCTTCTCGGTCTCGGAGGACCTAGGAGAGATACGCTCCCTGCTGGATACGCTGGGAGTTCGAGTGGAGAAGGAGTATGTGCAGAGCCGCAGGGTCCCACACAACGTCGGATACATAGGGCCCGGAAGGGCGAATGAGATCCTGGAAGAGATCAAGGATTCCGAATACGACCTGATCGTGATAAACGGAATGTTGAAACCTTCACAACATCACTTCCTCGAAATGAAGTTCCAGCATGAGGTCCTGGACCGGACTGGGGTGATACTGAGGATCTTCGCCGAGCACGCGCACACCCCGGAGGCGATACTCCAGGTCACATTGGCGAAGTTGAGGTACGAGCAGCCGTTCCTCAGGGAGTGGATCCACAAATCGAAGAGCGGCGATAGGCCGGGCTTCCTGTCCGGAGGGGCGTACGCGACGGATGTCTACTACGAGCACGCAAAGACCCATGCGAGGAGGATCGAGGCGGAACTCGCCGACCTGTCGAAGCAGAGGGCTCTGAGGAGGAAGAGGAGGAAGGACGGAGGATACGTACTGGTCTCCATGGCTGGCTATACGAATGCAGGCAAGACCGCCCTGATGAACACCCTCTCCGACTCCTCCCTCGAGGTCGACGACCGTCTCTTCTCTACTCTATCCACTACAACTAGACGTATCAGAGGAATCAGAGGAAGTGCGCTGATATCGGATACGGTCGGATTCATCAGGGACTTGCCTACAGGGCTCGTCGATGCGTTCAAGTCGACCCTCGAGGAGGTCTACCAGGCGGATGTCATCCTCCTTGTGTTCGATGCCAGCGAGGACGTCGATTCGATCAGGTCCAAGCTCTCCACATCGCTGGACATAATCCTCCCAATGATAGAGGAGAGCAGGTTGGTCTTCGTCGGCAACAAGTCAGATAAGATAGATGAGATGAGAGAGAGAGAGTTACGTAGGCTCCTGGATAAGGTGACCTCCGGAAGAGAGATGATATTCGTCTCGGCCGTCAAGGGGACGGGACTCGAGTCAATCAGGGACATAGTGTCACAGGTCCAGCGCAGGAATGTCGAGATATCCGTGACCCTGCCCGATACCGATCCAGCGCACAGCCTGCTGTCCAGATTGTACGAGAAGGCGGACATCTCCGCGGCCGTGTCCGAGCACGGGATCTCGGTCACGGTCAGATGCCTCTCGACCGACGTCGATAAGTTCTCCGCATGGCTGGAAGCCGCCGGCGGCACGGGATTGATCGTGAAGGGCCCCTCCGACGGGGCATCGTCCTGAGGCCTGGAGTTCCAGTGGAAACGAAGGGGGGCCCGTACGCAGGCGGCTCAGAGCCCGAATTCCTTCTTCTTCGCGAGGACCTTGTCCTCGAACCTCTGGGGGAGGTTCCACGCTAGATACTCTATGTCGTCCAGGTTCCTCACGAACTTCGCCTTGCTCGGCGTGTCGATCAGCTTGGATAACTCCCTCGTCTTCTTGAGGTAGTCGTACAGCCACCAGGCGCAGGCGACGAGGCCTATCGGGCCAGCGATTACGAACCAGTACGCCCAGTCCCCGAAGGGCTGGGAGAGGTCTGCCAAGAACGAGAGGTAGGATGGCAGGCTGCTCTCGAGGAACGCTCCGATCAGACCTATGACAGTGACTATGGCGAAGACCACGCAGAGTAGCCCGCTCAGTTCATACCTGTACTCGGTGAGGATGCTCTTCGTCAAGTTCCCGCCTCGGCACGGATAATCCCTCCGCTTTTAATATGATTTTCCATGGGTAGGCTGCATGCAGCCGTGAACTGGATGTCCCCCCTCGTCAAATGGCCGTTCATGGCATTGCACAGGATGGGCGACAGGACCGCAGCGGCGGTCCTGGGGGCCATGCTGCTCGGCATCGGATACATGGCCGCGGACTCGGGTCCGCCGACGATCGGGATCGCGGACGTGGATGCGGTCGAGGACGGGGCAGTGGTCCGCCTCCAAGGCGTCCTCGCCCATGCGTGGAGGTACGACAGCGGCCTCGAGACGCTGCTCCTGGCCGACCTTGGGGACGGCTCCACGGTCAAGCTCGCCCACCAGGTGACGGGCCCGACGGCCTTCACCTCGCTCCTCAGCATAGGCGACGAGGTCTCCTCCGTGGGGGAGGTCCGCCGGTCGGGCGAGAGCACCACCATGTGGGTGTCCGATGACGGGATCCGATTGATGCGCCAGTCCGAGGCCGTGCTCTCCGTGGACGCCATCTGCAGGAACTGGCTTCTGTTCGAGGGAGATCCGCTGAACGTCAGCGGACTGCTTCAGCCGGGGTCCCTCCCCGGCGATTTGGTCCTTTCCGACCGGGAAGGGGGGGCGCGGATCGCCCTGTTCGACCCGCCATCCGGCCTCGACGGACTTCTCGGCCGGGCGGTGGTGCTGGAGTGCGAGCTCCAATTGTCAACCGAGGAGATGAGGTTCGGCCTCCTGGTACGTTCCTACGCGTCCGTCGCACCATGACAATGCTTTTCTCCCGCCCCTGCGATGGGCTGGGCCGTGTCGGCCACACATCTCGCCTTCGATGACACTGACTCCCCTGACGGGATGTGCACGACATACCTGGCGTGCCTAATGCTCGAGGAGTTCGCCGACCTCGACCTCATCGGCCTGCCAAGGTTGGTGAGGCTCAACCCGAACGTCCCCTGGAAGACCCGCGGCAACGCTGCGGTCTGCCTCTCCCTCGGCATCGGTTCGGGACGGGGCGAGGTATGCGGTTCGCTCAGAGGAGGGGTGGTCAGGAGCTTCCCCCGCGGACGTGCGGCCGATCCCGGGGATGTGATGGCCAGGGCTGCCAAGGTCCTCCGGGGAAACGCGCGATTCGAATGTGACAAGACCAATCCGGGGCTCGTCGTCTCCAACACGAAGCCGCCTCCATCGTTCTACTGGCGCACTGTCAGGGAAGTCGTCAGCCGGTCGGAGGCGGACGAAGCCGTCCGCTCGGCCGGCGGACTGAAGCGCGGGTTCAAGAACGGCAGAGGGGTGATAGGTGCAGCAGCGGCGATGGCATGGAGGCCGCGCGACCGGACATGGGAGGTCATCGCGTACCGGGACCCCTCCCGGTTCGGGACCCTGCGCGAGGTCGACCCCGCATCGGTCATCAGGATGGACAAGGCGACCAAGCGCACGTTCAACAACTACGACCGAGAGAACGGGCATGTGGCGATCACCCCAGCATCACCCTGTCCCATCCTATTCGGGATCCGTGGCGACTCGCCATCCGAGCTCCTCAGGGCGCGCAAGATGATCCGCGGAGAACATCAGGACCGGTGGCTGCTCTTCATGACCAACCAGGGAACCGAGGACCACATCGTCCGCAGGAGGGTGCGCGACCTCAGGCCGACGACATCCGCCTCCGTCCGCGTCAGAGTGGCGGCCCGCCCGGAGACGATCAAGGGCGGGCATGTCATCGTCAGGGTGACCGACGGCGATGAGGTCGACGCCGCCTTCTACGAACCTTCACGGCGCCTCAGGGACGCGGCCAGGGCGCTTCTTCCAGGTGACAGGGTCATGATCGTGGGCTCTGTCCGGGACCGCCCCCGAAGCCTGAACGTCGAGAAGCTCTGGGTCTCGTCCCTCGTGGATGATGTGCGGAAGGTGCACAACCCGACATGCAGGGCGTGTGGGAAGAGGATGGGGTCCATGGGCGCGAATCAGGGATTCAGGTGCAAGCGCTGCGGCGCGCGCGCCCCTCCCGAGGCGGCCGAATCGGCCGCCGTGCCCCGCCAGGTCTCACCAGGATGGTACGAGCCGCCCGTCTCGTCCAGAAGGCACCTTCACAAGCCTATTCGGCGGATGTCGAAGGGTACCATCAACAAAATATAAATAGACACACCAGGTTCATCGCAACCGTCGGCTGCGAGGAGAGACCGCAGCCTGCTGGATGTGTGATCTCTGATGGGACAACCCGTTGTCGTCAGCGCTGTCAGGACCTCGATCGGCAAGTTTGGCGGAGCCTTGAAGGACATGCCCGCGCCGCGCCTAGGCGCCGTGGTGGTCCGCGAGGCGGTCTCAAGGGCGAAGCTTGAGCCCAAGGACATCGAGGAATGCATCATGGGCAACGTCATCACGGCGGGCATCGGGCAGAACCCGGCCCGGCAGGCGGCCCTCTACGGGGGCCTCACGGACGAGGTGTCCGCCCTCACGATCAACAAGGTCTGCGGCTCCGGCCTCAAGGCCGCGATGCTCGCCTCGGATTCGATACTCGCGGGGAAGGGGAAGATAATCCTAGCAGGCGGCATGGAATCCATGTCGAACGCCCCCTACCTCCTCGACAAGGCACGCTTCGGCTACAAGCTGTTCGACTCCCAGCTGATCGACGCGATGGTGCGCGACGGCCTGTGGGACGTCTTCAACGACTTCCACATGGGCAACACCGGCGAGATCGTCGCCGAGCGCAACTCCGTCACGCGCGAGGACGCGGACAGGTTCTCAGTGGGCAGCCACCAGAAGGCGGTCAAGGCGATCAAGTCCGGCGCGTTCGCCGATGAGATCGTCGGCGTCGAAGTGCGCGCGGGCAAGGCGACGACGTTGTTCTCCGTCGACGAGGGCCCCCGCGAGGACAGCTCGATGGAGGCCCTGGCCAAGCTGAAGCCCGTCTTCAGGCCGACGGGTGTCCTGACTGCAGGCAACTCGTCCAGCATCAACGACGGGGCGTCCGCCGTCGTCGTGATGGATTCCGAGGTCGCCAAGGAGAAGGGCGTGACGCCTCTCGTAAGGATCGTGGACTACGTCACCGCGGGAGGGAAGCCCGAACTCATCATGGAGGCCCCGATCCACGCCGTCAGGAAGCTGATGGCCAGGAACAACCTCTCCGTCAAGGACGTGGACCTGTTCGAGCACAACGAGGCGTTCTCGACGGCCTCGGTCGCAGTGCTGCGGCAGCTGGGGATACCAGAGGAGAGGTTCAACGTCAACGGAGGCGCAGTGGCACTCGGCCATCCGATAGGCGCGAGCGGCGCGCGGGTCCTCACCACGATGATATACGCGATGCGCGCGCGCGGGGCGAAGCGCGGGATAGTCACGCTCTGCCTCGGCGGCGGCAACGCGGTCGCGATGCTGGTCGAGCGGTGAACGGCCTCAGAAAGAGGGATATCGCAGGAACGGAATCACAGGTCCCGTCCCGAGGGGTCCGTACCATGGATCAGAAGGCACTGATGAGTTCCGTCGCCGCCGACGAGAAGAGGATCATCGACAGCATGTGCGCGATGCTGCGCTTCCCGGCCGTCGGGCCCGAGAGCGGCGGCAGGGGCGAGTCGGAGAAGGCCGACTACCTCCTCGGGCTGCTCAGGGACCTCGGGATCACGGACATCGAGGTCATAGAGTCACCGGATCCAAGGGTGCCGTCAGGCAAGAGGCCGAACATCATCGCGAGGGTCAAGGGCTCGACCAGGAGGCGCACATGGGTCGTCACCCACATGGACGTCGTCCCCGAAGGGGACCCGTCCGCGTGGAAGTACCCTCCGTTCGAGGGTACCGTGGCCGACGGGCGTATCTACGGGAGGGGGTCCGAGGACAACGGGCAGGAGCTGCTCGCGTCCCTGTTCGGACTGCACGCGCTGGTCAAGAACGGCATCGCGCCCGAGACGGACGTGGGCCTCGTCTTCGTCGCGGACGAGGAGCAGGGGAACACCCATGGCATAGACATCCTCCTCGCCAAGGACCTCTTCAGGGAGGGCGACATCGTCGTGGTCCCGGACCACGGCGTGCCCGGCGGAGGGGCGATCGAGGTAGTCGAGAAGGGGATCGCGTGGATCGAGGTGGAGGTCCACGGGAGGCAGACCCACGCAAGCACGCCCCACAAAGGGGTGAACTCGTTCGAGGTGTCCGCGCGCTTCCTCGCCGCGGTCGTCGACAAGCTCAGGGCGAAGTACACTGCGAAGGACCCTCTCTTCGACCCGCCGTACAGCACGTTCACCCCGACGAGGTGCTCGTCGAACGGCCCGAACATCAACACGGTCCCCGGGTCGCAGAGCTTCGCATTCGACTTCCGAGTGCTCCCGGACTACCCCCTCGACGACATCATCTCGGACATGAAGGCCGTCGCCTCCGAGTTCGAGCGGTCGACCGGCGCGAAGATCAGCATGTCGTTCGCCCAGAGGGCGGACGCGGCTCCGAAGACGGGGGTCGATTCCGAGGTGGTGAGGCGCCTGACTGCCGCGATAAAGTCGGTGAAGGGCGTCGAACCGCGCCCGCTGGGCATCGGGGGAGGCACCTGCGCCGCGCCGTTCCGGAGGAAGGGCATCGAGGCCGCGGTGTGGGCCACCACCATGGAGCTGGCTCACGACGCCAACGAGTATTGCGAGATAAGCAGCCTGGTATCGGACGCCCAGGTCTACGCCCTGTTCTTCGCCGGGGCGAACGTCGGCAAGGGCTAGAGGTCCGCAGCGGCCTTCGTCTCGTCCCCGAAGATCCTCGCGACCATCCAGTCGGCGTCGAACTTCCTGAACTCGTCGTACTCCTGTAGATGATGGGCTTGCCGATCGCCTTGGCGATCGACAGCGCTGCACCGCCCTTCGCGTCCGCGTCTATCTTCGTGAGGACGACCCCGTCTATGCCGACCGCGGCGTCGAACCTCCGCGCCTGCTCGACAGCGTCGGACCCCGCGAGGGAGTCTCCGACGAAGACCACGAGGTCCGGCTTCGCGACACGCTTGATCTTCTTCATCTCGTCCATGAGGTTCGTGTTGGTCTGCATCCTGCCGGCCGTGTCTATGAGGACAATGTCCCGCTTCCTGGCCTTGGCGTGCTCGACGGCGTCGTAGGCGACCGCGGCCGGGTCGCCCCCTGCCTGATGCTTGATGATCTTGCAGCCGAGCCTGTCCGCATGGATGGTCAGCTGTTCTATCGCGCCGGCCCTGAAGGTGTCGCTGGCCGCGAGGACACAGCTGAGCCCGTGCTTCTGTAGCCTGCTAGTGAGCTTGGCGATGACGGTGGTCTTCCCCGTCCCGTTGATCCCGACGAACATGATGATGTAGGGCGGTGGCTTCGATTTGATCTTCTCGGAGAGGGAGAACCCCTTGTCGGCGAGGACCCCCCTGACCGCTGCCCTGACCGCGAGCTCCACGGCATGATCGATCTTGAAGTTGCGGTCTATCCGCTTGCCGACGAGCTGCTCACGGACATTCCGTATGAGCTCCTCGGCCACCGGCAAGGCGACATCCGCCTGCATCAGTCCGAGCTCGAGCTCGTGGAGCAGGTCGTCAAGGACGCCCTCCTTGAGCCTCCTGCCAGAATCGCCAGCCACCTCCGAGATGTCCTCTATCGACTTCGTCTTGGCCTCGGAGGAGGCCTTCGAGAACATCTCCTTGAGAGCCTTGAACATGACCTCTGACCTCAGGCGCCCTCGCCGCGCTGGAGCGCCTCGTACTGCTCCTGCAGCTTCGCGGTCATCTCTTGGACGAACCCTTCGAGCTGGTTCGCGCGCTCGGACACCTTCTGGAAGGCCTGGGACAGGTCGTCGATCCTCCCCTGGAGGATTTTCTCCGCGTCCTCGGCCCCTCTCTGGATGGACACTCCCGAGCCGACACCGACCACCGCGTCCCTCTTCTCGGAGACCTTGGCGTGCACGTACGAGTCCGCGCCGACCGGTATGAGGACCTCGTCACCGGGTTTGCTGTCGAGCAGGTTCTTTATTGTCTCCCTTGCCCTGACATGCTCCTCGACCGCCATCTGTATGAGCTCCCTCTGGCGGATGAGTCCCTCCAGCTGGGCCTTGGCGGTCTCGACCGCGGCCGCGACCTCCCTGATGTCGCGCTCCTCGGTCACTTCTTTGCCTCCAGTAGATACTTGACGGCGTGGTCCGTGACCTCTTCGAGCTTGAGTGGGCGCACGCCCTCGATCTTGACCAGCCGCCTCTTGACGCCGTGGCGGCTCCCGATGAGGGCGAGGGTCTTCTCGACCGCAGCGTTCTCATCGGCGGATGCGACCTCTAGCGCGAAGGGCTGCCAGGCGCGCAGTGTGACCCTGAACTGTCCCTTGACTTCGAAAGCCTTCATGGTGACCAGCAGGGGGCCTAGAGGGAGTGCTTCAGATAAACCTTTTGCCTGGCCGCACGCCGCGTCAGCAACCTTGATAACCCGCGCGCGACATGATAACGGTGTGGACAGACCCATCGAGTGCTTCTACCCGGGTTCGACCTTCCCTTCGCTCTCGGTGACGGGAGCATCCTGCGCGCTGGATTGCAGGCACTGCTCGCGGCGGTATCTGTCGGGCATGGTCCCGGTCACCACGCCTGACGACCTGCTCTCCATCGCCGAGGCGCTCGCCAGGCGTGGCGCGAAGGGATTCCTCCTCAGCGGCGGCCTGGACCGCGACGGCAGGGTCCCGCTCTCAGGCCATATCGATGCCATCCGCCAGATCAAGTCCTCCACGGACCTGCTGGTGAACGCTCACATCGGCCTCGCCAGGAATGGCGACATCGATGGACTCGTCGATGCTGGGGTGGATGCCTTCTCGGTCGACGTGTACGGAAGTGACTCGACCATCTCGGAGGTCCTCGGCCTCGGCGCCCGAGTCGAGGACTATCTCGAGGTCGTCAGGCGGCTCAAGGACGCAGGAGCCCCGAACATCACTCCGCACGTGTGCGTGGGCATACACGGCGGCAGGACCAAAGGTGAGCTGGCGGCGATCGAGAGGCTCAGAGCTCTGGAGCCCGAGCAGATCGTCATCATATCGCTGATACCGACTAAGGGGACGGCATACGAAGGCGTCCCCGCGCCGGGCAAGGGGGAGGTCATGAGCATCGTCAGGGCCGCGCGCTCGTCACATCCGGACGCTAGGCTCCTCCTCGGGTGCATGCGCTCGAAGAAGGACCGGTCGTGGGAGACTGAAGCGGTCGAGGCCGGACTGGACGGGATAGTTCTCCCCTCCGAGAGGACGGTGGACGCGCTCACCGAGAAGGGCTACGCGATAAGGAAGAGGTCGGTCTGCTGCGCCATCAGATAGTCGTCACTTGTAGATGGACCCCTCGGAATACCTGCGCTCGATCGGCACCAGGTACGCGACCCACGCGAGGTTCACCGCGACGATGGCGATGGTCAGAAGTGCGACGACCCCCGTGAACGCCTCGGACATCTCCATCACCATCGTGACGGTCACGACGACGCCCGGGCTCCTGAGGTCGTTGAGGATCAGATGGAACTTCGTGTGGTCCGTCGCAGGCACCTCGATGACCATCTCGTCCTCGAGGATGTAGTTGTCCCGGTTGAGGCGCAGGAAGTACATGTCGCTCAGGCTGCCCTCGTACTGCTGGTAGACCACGTCGTCAACGAGGTACACCTCGAAGGTCACGGGGTCGCCTTCGAGGTCGAAGGTCGCCGGCACTGACGCCCTGAGCTCGGCGACACGCTGGATAGCAAGGGCATCCATGGACCAGAACTCCAGGTCCTCCACGCTGGTGAGCGCGGAGGTCCGGTCTCCCACGTCTTCTATGGACGATATCACGGCCGGGATCATCAGCGTGGCGGCGACGAGGGCCGATACGATCGCGACTCCGAGGGCCAGGCGCATGGATGTCTTGGCCATGAGGTGTCTGGCACTGGAACTCCGCGCGAACCTGATCTCCATGGTCCTGAAGAAGAACCCTTCGATGAAGATGACCAGCAGGAGCAGCACCATGACCGCGGCGAAGGTGTCGAGGGGGAGGTAGAAGACGGGCTCGATCTGGGCCCCTCCCATGATCACGATCAGGAGGAACGCGAGTGCGACGAGCATGATGACTTGGACCACGTAGAGGCTCCACTTGATGCTCCGGATGCGTGCCAGCCGGATCGAATCCTCGAGGACCTTCCTGGAGGCGGGCATTGCAGGCGTTCAAATGCCCTAGTCTCAATTAATAGTTTTGCCACTAGGAATCGACCCGCGCCAGTTTCCTGCACACGAGGAACACTGCCAGGTGCTCAGGTACCTCCGTCGTCCCCGCATCGATGGAGTGCTTGACGCCCCTGAGGCGCACCTCGGCCGGCTTCTCGAGGGTCAGCCGCACTGGCGTGTCCCCGAAGGCCGGGGAGACGGCATCGTCGAACGGATCGAAGTCGTCGAACCCGTCCCTGGTCATCGGGACCACCTCGAACCCCGTCTTGCCGTGGAGGGAGTTCGGGAGCCGGATGAGTCGCTTGATGTCGGAGGTGACCGGCTCGTCGGTCTCCCCCTTCATCCGTCCTTTCACTTTCGTGTCGACGAGGGCGATGAACGCATCCGCATGCCTCTTCTCCGTGAAGACCTCGAAGGCGTCATCAGCACGTATCCGGTCCACGCCCCTCTTCCCGGCGGGCCCCGCGAAGAGGTTCCTGTACATCCCGTCTACGGTCTTGACCCCGATTTCGGCCTGCGATTCGGATGCCATCTTGGCCATGAGCGCCTTCGCCTCCGCCTCTGGAAGTGCCTCCAGCTCCGCGAGAAGGTCGTCTATGCCCTTGCGCATCCTGGTCCGCCAGCCCCCCTCATCCGGCCTGGGCATCGCCCTCCTGTGTCCCGGCCTTGTGACATCCTTGAACTTCGCCCCGGTCTCGAACACCGTCTCGGGGAAGACCCAGTCCATGTCGAGGTCCGTGCCTACGATGTAGTCCACGATCTCACGCCTCTCGTGGCTCGACAGCCTCAGGACCTTAGGGCTCGCGATATGGACATGATAGCCCCTGCCCCCCGAGAACACGATCTTAAGCTCGTCGGCGTCGAAACCGAGGTCGCCCAGGAGGAACTCGTCCAGCAGCCGGCGCATCTCCTCCTTCACCCTGACGAGCATCTGCTCGTAGTTCAGTCCCTCGGTCCCCTGGACATGGTCCGCGTCTAGGTCGAAGATCAGGTCGGCTCCGAGCCAGTTCTTCTCCGCCATGGTCGGCGCATCGGGCTTCTCATAGTATGCACATGAGTGATATGCATGGGCCGGCACCTGCTCCACGAGGTAGTTCTTCAGGGTCGCCCTCGTCGGGAATCCGAGGTGTCTCATCACGAACTGCCTGTCGAAGAACATGAACCCGTACTCTCGTTTCGCGAATCGCTCGGGCATGGCCAAGTCGACCTCGCGATAGTGCCTCTGGAAGGCGTTCATCACGAAGCGCATGGACGCGTCTGCAGGCATTCGCCAGCGTTATCCCGGTGACCTGTATATTAAGCTCACATCCACACGTCCGCTGCATGTAGCCCTCGCCCGAGCAAACCATAAAAAGCCCTTAGGGTTATCATATCGCAACCCCAGTGAACCACATGATTCGCACCTACATCAGAGTGGACATGAGCAGCGAGGGCGAGTCGCCCAAGCAGATCATCGAGCGGATGAGGACCATAGGTGCGGTTCCGGTCGTGGGCGACTACGATTTCGAGCTCGACCTCGGGGACGACGAGAGAATCTTCGACCGTCTCGAGGACATCCACCGCGCGCTCCGGGGGTCGAGTGTCAGGTACTCGGTCACGACGCGCACGGGCGCGGAAGCGACCGAGATGGACGAGCAGGGCAAGTGTGTCATCAGGCTCGCCGACCAGAAACCCGTCGAGCTGAAGAAGGCGGTCTACAAGGCCAAGCTCGACAGATGGCGCGAGATGGGGCTCGATGTCAGCGAGCTGCAGGCGCTCCTAGAGCAGGACCTCGACGATTTCAAGGAGAAGAGCAAGGACTTCCTGCGGACGCACCTGGACAACCTGTCAGTGGTGAAGGACAAGCGGCCTCAGGAGAACCTGATCGACGGGCATGTCCTCGCACTGCTGGACGAGGACGGAAAGAGCATCGAGGACATCAAGTCCGCGACTCAGTACGGCGAGGAGATGGTGACCCTCTCCCTCGGAAGGCTCATCTCATCAGGCAGCGTGAGGATGGCGAAGATCGGCTCTCAGGAGCTGTACTGTCTCGTGCTCCCGCCGGCGCCGCCGACCAGGCGCCAGCTGAAGATGATCGCGGCGGCGGACGACTCCGAGGCGGAGGAGAGGATATGCAACGCGGCCTCTCCGGAGGGCTCCACGAAGGAGCAGCTGATCAGGACGTCGCGCCTCCCGCACGACCAGGCCGCGAAGGCCATCGCGTCCCTGTCGAAGAAGGGCAGGATAAGGGTCGTCCGGAAGGGCAGCTCCGCGCTGTTCTACGCCGCGTGACGCGTCGAGCCCGGATGTCTGGCTGGGATGCTCGGATGCCACAAAGGTTTATCTAAGAAACCTCCGATTGAGCGACGGCTCTAGAGGTCCATCGATGGAGAACGCTCTCAGCATGCGGAAGGTCTGTTTCACCTACCGCGGAAATGCTGCGAAGTCCCTCGACGGAGTGGACCTCGATGTCCGAAAGGGGGAGTTCGTCACCCTGCTGGGGGCCAACGGTTCCGGCAAGTCGACGATCTGCCTGCTCGCCAACGGGCTCATACCCCATGCCGTCCCCGGCACCCTCGAGGGCATCGTGGAGGTGTTCGGCGAGGGGACCACCGCGAAGAGCGTGGCCGAGATCTCGACCAGGGTCGGCATAGTCTTCCAGGAGCCGGAGAGCCAGCTGTTCTGCATGAGCGTCGAGGAGGAGGTCGCCTTCGGGCCAGAGAACCTGGCCGTCCCGAGGGAGGAGCTGATGGACAGGGTCCGGTGGGCGCTGTCGCTGGTCGGCCTCGAGGGCTACAACTCGCGCGCCCCGTCCACCCTGTCCGGCGGGGAGAAGCAGAGGGTCGCGATCGCCGCGGCCCTCTCGATGAGGCCCGACATGCTCGTCCTCGACGAGCCGGCATATGCGCTCGACCCCGTCGGGAGGCTCGAGCTCTTCGCCGTCCTCAGGGACCTCAAGGACAAGCACGGGATGACCGTGCTGCTTGCCGAGAGGGACGCGGAGGAGGCGGCCGCATTCTCGGACAAGCTCGCCCTCGTCAAGGGAGGGCGCATCGTCGCCCAGGGCCCCCCAAGGAGACTGGTCTGCGACCCGGACGCGTTCCGTGCCGCCGGGCTGGAGCCGACGCAGCTGGGCGAGGTCTCGTCCCAGCTGAACAAGAGGATGGGCGGGTCCGAGTTCTCGTTCCTCAC
>JALOTO010000056.1 GCA_025457845.1 Thermoplasmata archaeon
AAGTTCATAGTGATCGGGACTCACGGCGCGGACCACCCTGAGAAGGCGACCATGGTCTTCGCGTGCGCCAACGCCGCGGTTTCCATCGGGATCGAGACGAGCGTGTTCCTCACCAGCGACGCGGTGTCACTGGCAAGGAAGGACGCTGCCGGGAAGCTGCCCAAGGTGCCAGGGATGGCCTCGACGAAGGAGCTCATAGAATCGTTCGTCGCCGGGGGAGGGAAGATCCAGGTGTGCGTCCCGTGCTGCGAGTCGAGGGGCATCACCAAGAAGGACTTCATCGACGGTGTCAGGCTGATCAACCTCGTCGAGTTCGCCGCACAGACCGTGGACGCGGACAGGGTCCTGACCTGCTGAAGGGCGAGGGGAGCAGAATGACTGAACCAGTCTGCGGCCGGGAGAAGCCGATGACCGGGCCTCAGGCGTTCGTTCAGGCGAACGCCGCAGCCATCGAGAATCTGAAGAGGGTGCGCCACAAGATAGTGGTCATGAGCGGGAAGGGCGGAGTGGGCAAGTCCACTGTCGCCGTCAACCTCGCATCCGACCTGGCCATCAGGGGGATGAAGGTGGGGATCCTCGATGCTGACATGCACGGTCCGACGGTGCCGAGGCTGCTCGGCATGAAGGACCCATCCCTCAACGTCAACGAGTCCGGAAGGATCATGCCGGCCAAGGGTCCCAAGGGCATATCGGTGATATCCATCGCGTTCCTGCTGAGGGAATCGGATGCGCCGGTCATCTGGAGAGGACCGGTGAAGATGGGCGCGATCAAGCAGTTCCTCGAGGAGGTGGACTGGGGCGAGCTCGACTACCTGATAGTCGACCTGCCCCCAGGCACAGGGGACGAACCGCTCAGTGTCGCCCAGCTGGTCCCGAGCCCGGACGGGGCCCTCATAGTCACCACCCCCCAGGACGTGGCGCTGATCAGCGTCCGGAAATCGATCAACTTCGCGAAGGCGACGGGGCTGAAGGTGCTGGGGATGGTCGAGAACATGGCTGGATTCTCGTGTCCCCATTGCGGGAAGGACGTCGACATGTTCGGCAAGGGCATGGTCGAGGCGACCGCCAAGGACTTCTCGGTCCCCTATCTGGGCAAACTGCCGATGAGCCCTGTCGTGGCGGCAAGCGGGGAGGACGGGGTCCCGTTCGTCGTCTCATCAGTGAACGGCGTTGCGAAATCGTTCCACGCCGTGACCGATCAGCTTCTTGTCAGAATCGAGAAGAGCGGAGGCAAGGGAAGATGAGGCAATGGAACCGCGGCAGGGGACGCCGCTGGGACGGAGCGCGACAGTGGTACCCGGGACGGATGACCGTAGACGATGTAGACTCGCAGGGCAACGCGTATGTTGGGCCCTGCAGGTGCGGCAGGGGACCGAACGCATACTACAGGACCCGCGATGGCAGGACCGTGCACGTCCAGGACATCGCGCGGCAGACGGTGAAGGAGCCCGAGACCGAGGCCATGAGGGCCGAGGTCAGGGCGCTGACAGAAGAGGTCCGCGAGCTCAAGCGGCGTCTGGGCGATGAATGAGGATGAAGGATATGTCGAGTGAAGGCTCTGGCCTTGAATTCGGCACCGCGAGGTGCGTCTGTCCCAAGTGCGGGGAGACCGCCCCTCATGCCAAGCGCGGTGTCCCATGCTCGGAGACCAAGTGCCCCAAGTGCGGGGCACCGATGGTCGGCGAGCATTGCGGGGGGCGCAGGCAATGAGCGGTGCGAACGTATGCGTGACATCAACGGGCCCGACACTGGGCGCTCCCATGGACCCGAGGTTCGGCAGGTGCGCTTGGTTCATATTCACGTCGCTCGACGGCGGCGAGACGGTAACCGTCGAGAACATCGGCAGGGACTCCGCCAACGGCGCGGGGATCCAGGCGGCCCAGCTCCTTGTCGACAGGAAGGTCGACATGCTGGTCACAGGGGCGATCGGGCCGAACGCGTTGAGGGTGCTGGCAGCCGCAGGGACGAGGGTGTTCACGTGCAGCGCCGCGACGTGCGACGACGCCCTATCGCAGCTCCGGGAAGGGAAGCTGCAAGAAGCCGTGCGGCCGACTGCCCCAGGGCATCACGGGCACGGCTGGGACGAGGGTGCGGGCGGCCACAGGGGGAGGGCACCCTGAGCGAAGGAGGCGAAGAGCGCGAGAAGGAACTCGACGAACTCTCCCGCAAGATCGCCGCCCTGACCGACCCAGACGGGCTCAGGAAGTACTCAAAGGAGGTCGTGTCCGAGGCCGTGAACCCGTCCAATGTCGGGACAATCGACGACGCGGACGGGTACGGAGTGGCGGACGGGCTCTGCGGGGATACGATGACCATGTTCGTGAGCCTGGACGAGGGCAAAGTGGCCAGATGCACATTCACGACAGACGGCTGCGGCCCGACCATTGCGTGCGGGAGCTGCCTTACCAGGCTAGTATCCGGCATGAAGGTGGAGGATGCTGCGGCCGTGCGCCCCGACGACGTCGCTGAGCTGCTGGGAGGACTGCCGGAGGACCACGAACACTGCGCGGCTCTTGCGGTGCTGGCCCTCAGGAACGCGATCCGAGACGCAGGAGCGAAAGGCAGGCGGGGACGGACATGACCAGGACCCTCAGGTTCCGTTGTGCCGGCTGCGGTCTTCAGTTCGTGCTCGAGGAGCGGCCGGGGAAGTGCTTCTGCTGCGGCTCAACCAAGATCGTCAGGGAGGGCTGGAGGCAGAGGTTCGACAAGGCACCGACTGATGAGAACAGGAACGATCGTAGGTCGAAGGAGGCAAGGAGATGAAGGTCTGCATACCATCGAACGGCGAAGGCGGCCTGGAGGACCAGGTCTGCGAACACTTCGGAAGGGCGAGCACATTCACGGTCTACGAGACCCAGGACGGGGCCGTGCACGTGGTCCCAAACACAAGCGAGCACATGGGAGGAAGCGGCAAGCCGCCGGAGATAATCATCCGGACCGGTTCGAAGGTGCTGCTCTGCTCAGGGCTCGGGCCGAAGGCGATAGACCTGCTGTCCGCGGGCGGCGTCGAGGTGTACGTCGGCGCTTCGGGGACGGTCCAGAGCGCGATAGACGGCTGGCGGGCGGGCAGGCTCGCTAAGGCGTCTCTCGACACAGCGTGCAAGGAGCACAGGCATTAGACGGATTCCCAGGGACAAGAGGGCATCACGACAATTGGCTGCGCGAGGGGACCAGATGAGAATATCGATTGCGAGCGGCAAGGGCGGAACGGGCAAGACGCTCGTAGCGACTAACCTTGCCGCCGTGGCCGGGCACGTGACGCTGGCTGACCTGGATGTCGAAGAACCCAACTGTCATCTGTTCTTCGGCGAGGACCACCCGACAATCACCGAGGTCGTCAAGCCGGTGCCGAAGGTCAACGCGGCGAAGTGCAATTCGTGCGGAAAGTGCGCGGAGATCTGCGAGTTCCACGCGCTCGCCGTCATCCCGAAGGGAGTGATGGTGTTCGAGGCCATGTGCCACAGCTGTGGCGCCTGCTCGCGACTGTGTCCAGAGGGCGCCATCACTGAGGTCGGACACCCGGTAGGCGAGATTATCGTGGATGACGGCGAGGACGTGAGGCTGGTCTACGGACTCCTCAGGGTCGGGGAGCCATCGGCCGTGGGGTTGATCAGGAAGGTCCTGACGACAGTGAAGAGCGACCCGCTGGTCATATCGGACTGTCCGCCCGGGACAGCGTGCACGGCCACCGAAGCAGTGCGCGGGTCGGACTACTGCGTCCTCGTCACCGAGCCGACGCCGTTCGGGATCCACGACCTCGAACTGGCAGCGGAAATGGTCAGGAAGGTGGGGGTGAGGGCGGGTGTCTTCGTCAACAAGCTGGGCCTGCCAGGTCCGGACGTCGAGGCCATCTGCACCAAGCACGGGCTCAAGGTGATCGGGACCCTGCCCCACGACCGGAGAATCGCCGAGAGGTACTCCTCCGGCGACCTGCTGGCCGTCGACGACATCCATGCAATCACATTCAATGCCCTGCTGGGACGGATCAAGGAGGAGGTGAGCGGGAGATGAGGGAGATCGTGGTCGTCAGCGGCAAGGGAGGGACCGGGAAGACCATGCTCCTGGCCAGCTTCGCCCACCTCTACGGCAGGTCGGTTCTCGCAGACTGCGACGTGGACGCCCCGAACCTACACCTGGTCGTGCCGCCGAAGGTAGTCGAGAAGGGGAGGTTCACGGGGCTGAGGCTAGCCACAATCGCTGCAGACAGGTGCACGTGCTGCGGGACTTGTGTCAAGGTCTGCAGGTTCGGTGCAGTAGGGTATCCGGGGACAAACGCCTCGAGGAAGCCGGTCGTGGAGGACAGGCTCTGCGAGGGGTGCGGACTGTGCGCGAGGCTCTGCAGGGAGGACGCCATAGCCATGAATGAGAGGGTCTCGGGCGAGTGGTTCCTCTCCGAGACCGCGTACGGACCGATGGCGCACGCCCTGCTCGAACCCGGCGCCGAGAACTCGGGGAAGCTCTCCGCGCTGGTGAAGCAGAAGGCCAGGGAGGTCGCCGCCCGTGACAGGATCGAGACGGTCCTGGTCGACGGACCTCCTGGGATAGGATGTGCCGCGATTGCAGCGCTCTCCGGCGCGGATCTGGCAGTCGTGGTGACCGAGCCAACGTTGTCTGGGCAGTCCGATCTGAGGAGGATCGTCCAGCTCGCGAAAGGGATGGGAGTGAGGACGGGGATGGTGGTCAACAAGTACGACATCAACCCAGGAATCGCTGCCGGAATAGAGAAGGAGGCTTCGGCATCGGGGGTGGAACTCCTGGGAAGGATCCCGTTCGACGAGGATGTCGTGAGGGCAATAGCGCGAGGGATCCCTCCGGTTACATCCGCAGGCAGCAACGCGGCGAACGCGATACACGAGGTTTGGCGCATGCTCAGGGAGTCCACGAAGGCGACCGTGTAGGGCACAGGGGCGCAGCCTTTTCCTAGTAGCACGCAATCCGGTGTCAGGGTCATCCCATGACTGTCTCCGACAGTGACATATTGGCTACATACCAGACCATCGACGACAAGGAAGTGCTCGGGCTCGCCCGGGAACTTGTCCAGATCCCAAGCATCTACACCAAGGAGCAGAAGGTGTCGGACTTCGTCAGAAGGAAGTTCGAACGCTGGGGCATCGACGTCGAGAGGGTGCCCATCCCCAACCACGGCGACACGCTCGTCGCGTCCTTCGGGCATAGGAAGGCCAAGGCGGTCGCTTTCAACGGGCACATGGACACGGTCGACGTGATGGCCGGGTGGAAGCACGACCCGTTCGCTGCGACGGTGGAGAAGGGGAGGCTCTACGGCCTCGGCTCATTGGACATGAAGAGCGGGATCGCCACCATGATGCTCGCCTTCAGGGCCATCCACGAGTCGGGCCTGGCAAGACGGTCCAGGTTCGACTTCCACGCGGTCACCGGGGAGGAGGACCTCTGCATAGGCACCACCACCTTGGCGGTGGAGGGATACTACCGCCCGGTCAAGGCGGTCATAGTCGGCGAGGGATTCGGAGGGCTGGGTGCCATAACCTATGGCAGGAGGGGCGGGACCTTCTACGACATCGAAGTGATAGGGAAATCGGCCCACGGGGCCACGCCTCACCGCGGAATCAACGCCGTGCAGGACGCGGCCAAGCTCGCGATGGCCCTCGAAGGCCTCCCTCTGAGGAAGGCCGACGCGCTACTTTCGGACGACTTCGAACCTCTGAAGGAGACACAGACCCTGCTCAAGATGAGCGGGGGAGGGGTCAGCCTGAGCGTGCCTGACAGGTGCGACATGATACTCACCAGATGCACCGTTCCGGGGGGGAAGGTGGACTCGAAGGACGAGATAGCCGCCCTCGTGAAGAGACTCGGGCTCAAGAGCAAGGTCATCGTAAGGACCAGGACAGGTCTCGCCGACCCGCTGCCGCCCTATCTGACGGACCCGAAGAGCGAGCTGATCCAGGCCGCCAAGACGTCCATCTCGCAGGTCACCGGGAAGGCGCCGAGACTCGTCTGTGGGGTATCGGAGGCGGACGACAACGTCATAGCGTTCAGAACGGGGTTGCCCGTCATATGCATGGGCCCTGGCGAGAGGGGCAACAAGGCGCGCTACCACCAGCCCGAGGAATCGATAGGCATCGCCCAGCTCGGAGACGCCTCGAGGGTCTACTGCGCGACGGCCCTGAGGCTCGCGGAATGAGAAGTGAAGTGCGGAGCATCCGCCCCTCGATGCCGGGCAGCCTCCATTGCTGGAGGATGAGCGAGAATAACCTGGCTCCGCTTCATGCCCCTTACGGATTCCCCGCAATTGGTGAGACTACTCCGTCAATAAATTAGGTCTTTGGTGCAAACCTCGAACAATCGTACGATTATCAAACCGCGGACGATATGTCGTTGACCTTCAGTCACAGGCCGTTCGAGAGAGACTAGCCCTGCTGCCCGCCGACGCGCATGGATGATGTCCTCTTGAACAATCCGTCAGGGAAATGAAGGACGAACCTTGCGCCGCTCCCGCATGTCCCAGCCTCCCGTATCTGAATCATCTCAGCCTCGAGTATTCGCCTGGCGATCGCGAGACCATGAGGCGCGCCTGCTGGTGTCAGGAGACCGAAGATGCGTTCTTTGTCCTCTTCGGCTATCCCGCAGCCATCATCCTCTATGATCAGATCAAGCCCGTCGTCCACCAGCTCGCTCCGTGCCACGATCTTCGTGACGTTCCGGCCATGGCGGACCGAATTGGTGATGATGTTCGCGCAGACCATCTCGAGGAGTGGATCCACAAGTATCTGCCAGTCGTTCGTCGTGTTCGAGTAGGTCACCCCGTTCATATGCACAGACTTGGAGGAACGATCAAGGACAGACCTGAGCGAATCCCACTTGATGTCCATGGCCCCGTTGATTTGATAGGTCCTCGCGACCTCGATGATGACACGCGCCTTCTCCAGGGAGGTCTTCGCCTTCGACAGATAGGTCTGGGCTTTCACGGGATCTGCCTCCGACCTGGCGAGTTCCACGAACGCCTCCGCGGCGATGACTCCGCCCAGTGTATCGTGCCGAGTTATGGATCCCAGGAGGTCCAACCTCCGATTGGAAATCCGCAGCAGCCTCTCCGATTCGGCGAGCGCCTTCGAGGATACCCTCGCCCTCTGTACCTCTTCGACGATTCCAACCAGAAGGGCGAATTGCGATTGTAGGTCCGCGCCCTTCTGTATGTAGTAGTTGGCCCCTGCGTTCAAGGCATCGATCGCGACATCTTCTCTGCCCTTACCGGTGAAAAGGATGAAACCAACGTCGCTCCCGCTCTTTCTCACCATCTTGAGGAATTCGACACCGTTGATGTCTGGCATCTGATAATCCGAAACGATCATGTCGTAGTCGCCGCGGGCAAGCTCATCGAGAGCCGAGCGCGCGGAGCCGCAGAGGGTCACGGCCATGTCGGACCGGCCCAAGTACAGCTGCTCAAGCTCCAAGAACTCTTCCTCATCGTCAACGGCGAGCACATTCGTGGGCACCGACTCGCACCTCCTCCACTAGACAGTCGAATATCGTACATACATCGATATAAGAGTTCTCCAAACCGAAGGCGCACACCGCAATCGAAGACGCGCGCGGATTGTGTCTGCCTAGTAGGTTAGGAAGCTGAGACGACGGTGGATGATGATTCCCAAGGTCCATGTGAACCGTCCCTTCCCTTGGGGCGGGGCCATCAAGGTAGTCGCGCAGGGCCGCACAGGACCAGGCTCAACCTGATTCTCTCACCCAGGTTGGGGTCCGCATAGGAGCCCCAGAGGATGGATGCGGTTGGCAGCCTCGAACTGAGCGCATCCAGGATCTTCTCGGCCTCCCTGTCCCACGGGTCGGAGGCGGAGTAGAAGGCAATGGCAGCCCTCGAGTCCTCGACCCTGAAATCGAACCATGGCGAAGACAGCGCCTCAGAGACGACCCTCTGAACCCTGTCATCGCCCCTCGCGAGGCCGAGGCCGAACCTGGCAGAGGTCGCGTCCCCCACGACCTGCCTGAGAAGGCCCATGTCCATCCGGGACATCGTGGCGCACATGTCCATGACCGGCCGGAGCATTATCCCGTTGAGGAGCCCGAACGCCCTCGATATAGGGAGGTTCGGCGCCAGGTCGGACAGCTTGTCGTTCGAGAACTCTATGCAGAGCGAGGCGGACCTCCGTATCTCCCCGAGTATGATGGCGGCGAGCTCGCGCCTCCGCTGGCTCTCGGCGGAGAACGGCGTGGCCGCGAGGACCACGTCGATCGTGCCCTTGGACCGGGCGACCTGGGTGAACAGCTTGGTCCCGAAGCTTCCAGTGAACCCGCCGAGGCCGCACATCATGAATGCCATGTCGGTGTTGTTGAACAGGTCCACGATCTCGTGCCCGGCGATCTCCGGGACCCGCTTGAGGACGGAAGGGCCGGAATGGGCGGCGCCCATCAGGCGGTCCTGACCCATCATGACCTTGCGCTCCGCGTGCGACCGC
>JALOTO010000057.1 GCA_025457845.1 Thermoplasmata archaeon
GTCACCTCGACGATCTCGAAGTAGTCGGCGTCAGGGGTCACCTCTGGGAAGAGGAAGCTGGCGATGAGGTTGTCGAAGAGCAGGTTGTCCGGGAAATCGGACCCGAGCTCGAGGTCCTCCTGGTCCGTGTCCACGTCGTCGACGTAGTACGTGAAGTCGAATGTGTAGAGCAGGTCGAACTTCACATAGAGCTCGGTGGGCGGCGAGTTGACGAACTCGGGGCGGTCGTCCACCGCCTGTATGCTCACTGTGATGTCCTGGTACGTCGAGAAGCCGTCCAGGTCCCTGACCCAGAGGCGGAACGTGTCGCTGCCGAACGCATCCGGCTGCGTGATGAAGTGCATTATCGCGGCGGAGTCTGGGTCGTGGGTGACGATGTAGAGGGAGGAATCGACGCCCTCGGCGTACCATCTGAGTATGCTCGTCCCGTTGGTGTGGTGCCAGTAGACCGCGAGGCTGAGGTCCCAGTTTGTGTCCTCGGCGGCGATCTGCGTCGGGATAGTGTTCAGCCAAGGCCCGTTGAGCGCGTTGATGACCTCGATGTCGGCGGTCGCCCTCACGCTCCCGACCGCTACCTCGACCGCGCCCTCTTCCGGGATGTAGCCGGCCGTGTAGGTCGCAGTGGTGCCGACGCCCACGATGTAGCCGGACGTGTCGGTGGTCCATATCGCGCCAGGAATCGCCACCTCGTTGCCGAGCGAGTCGAGGCCCGTCGCGGTGAACACCTGGGTCGCGCCCTCTCGGATGGTCAGCGGTCCGGCCGGGTCCATGGCTATGCTCGCCAGGCCCGCGGCGTTCACGGTTATGTCCACCACGGAGAAGGTCCCGGTCTGCGGGTCGGAGCACGTCAGCGTGCCGGTGCCCGTGCCCGTGACGGTGAGGGTTGACGAGAACCCGTCTGGCTCGACCACTCCGATGCCGCCGTCGACGGCCCACTCGGGGGCCCATGACGTGTTGACGAGGCCCAGGGAGTCGGCGCCCACAGCCGTGAACGACTGCACGGCGCCAGCGGTCAGCGTCAGGGGTCCGGACGGGGATACGGTTATCGTCTCGACCGGCCCGGCATGGACAGCGATGGGGTCGCTCCAGCCCTCCGCGAACAGGGAGGCGGCCCTGATTGTGATGGTCTCCTCCGCGAAGTCGTATGCCTGGGAAGCTATGACCGTCTGTCCGTCCGTCCAGTCCTCGGAGGCGAGCGAGTCGACGGACAGCGAGCCATCGGCAGGCGAGACCATGTCTTCCTTGAATTCAGACAGGGACACGATGCCGGCCCACCCAGTGAGGACCATGTCGAATGCGTCGAGCGCGGTGACCGTCATGCTGAAGGGCTGTCCCGCGACTATCGAAGACGGAGCGTCGACCTGGAAGTGATCGACCGCGACGACGTAGAACTCCGAAGTGAGCCAAGTGGGCGAGCCCTGCGGGTCGTATGCCAGGACCGTGACGGTGTAAGTCCCGTTGCCTAGCAGCGGGAGGTCGTAGCTGTAGACGATCCATGAGGAAAGGGCCGAGCCGTCCGAGCCGAAGACGGTCATGTCGGTCGTTGGCAGGACGACCGTCATGTTGCCCGCATACGCGACCTCTACCGTCGCTCCCACGATGTCGTAGGAGCCGAACGGGTCGGAGACGTTGGCGAAGACGGTGACGATGTCGCCGTCGGAGAAGTATGAATCGGGCGATGTCAGGGAGCCGGTGTGCACATCGTCGACGGAGACGAAGTCCTCGGTCCCCACGACGATGTATGAGTCGTAGATGTCCTGGTCGTACATCACGATGAGGCCGTCGTTGACCGAATCGCCCCTCTGCAGCGTCAGGACGAGGGTATGACCGGCCGCCAGCGTGTAGTCGACGCCTGAGACCGTGCCGTTGTACGACTTGAACTCCGAGTAGACGGGCCCCGTGAGGGAGACGTCGACGAAGCCGATCTCGGTCCAGGAGCCCGGGTCGGCGATGTCCCCTGGGGCCGCATCGGAGAAGACCATTCTCATGACTCCGGACTGGTTGTCCCTGGAGCGCGCGTGGATGACCGCGCTGAGGTCGCCGTAGAGACGGACGTCAGCGTTGACCTCGGGATCCAACACGAAGAACTGCCGCCAGCGCTCGGACGGGTTCCACTTCTTAATCGTGATGCCCATCAGCCCGTCGCTGTCGTAGTCGGTGTATGGCGGGTTGTAGGGGTCGGAGGAGTTGAGCCAGTCGTAATAGCTGGTGGACAGGACCGCCCCGTCGTGCAGGTGGAACACCTTGTTCCACGAGGGGAGCGAATCCGCGTCCGCGGACATCGTCAGCGGCTGGGGCATTAGAGGCGACGAGAGGACGAGCACTGCGAGCAGGACGGAGAGCGACCTCGCTGTGAGGTGAACTCCCTTCTTCGTGCGCTCGACATCAGGGTTTACCATTTCCATTCTGCCCCTGCTCTCTTCTCGCAAGGGAGATTTATAGCCCCTGCTGGGGTTATAAGCGTTCTCAATCTGTTATCACATCTGGGAACGGCATACTGGCTATGCTCAGGCGGAGCCCATCTTGTCGGCCATCGCCTTCCCGAGGGCCTTGAACATCGCCTCGACGTTCTGGCCGGTCTTGGCCGAGGTCAAGAAGGCCTGTGACTTGTACTTGGAGGCCAGCTCCTGCAGGTCCTCCTCCTTGACGGCCCTCTCGTTCTCCATATCGGCCTTGTTGCCCGCGAACACGACAGGCACGTCGCCCGCCACATCGGTGAGGGCCTTGATCCAGTACCTCAGCTCCTCCAGGCTCTCCTTGTTCGTCAGGTCGCAGACCGCAATCGCGCCGTGGGCGCCGAAGAAGTAGGCCTCCCTGAGGAGTTCCCTGAACCCCTTCTGTCCCATGATATCCCAGACGAGCATCATGACCTTGACCGTCTGGCCTGGTCCCGCGGGAACCTCCACGATCTTCTTGGTGACCTTCGTGCCGATCGTGGCGATGTACCTGTCATCGAAGACATCGAGGACGAACCTCTTGATGAGGCTGGTCTTGCCGACACCGGCATCTCCGATAAAGCATACTTTGACTTTCATGAGGTCGTCTTCGTTCATCAATTGACCCTCCCGCGAAGGGGCGTGGTTCGGTCTCTTCAGGTGAATTACCTAGATGGCTTTTAAGCCTTTGCTAGTGTCTGGCACTGGCCAGCAACAACCCTTGAGGGACGCGCACCCAGGCTCACTCGTGTTCGGCGCAGCCGAGGTTGATGGCGATCTCCGCGATGTCCGCCGAGTACAGCGCGGTCCTCTCCAGGCTCTCGATCATGAGGGCGAGGGGGACAGCGGCCTTGCCCTTCTGCTCCATCAGCAGCTTGATGATGGGTTCCCTGCTGGACCTTATCTGCTCCGCTTCGTCCACGACCTGGTTGGCGGTCTGGAGATCCCTCTTCAGCAGGGACTCGATCGACCGGTCCAGGACGGATGTGACCATCTCGCTGTAGGCGTGCATCTCCGTCAGGACCTTCTCCGGCACCCTCTCACCCGATAGGGTCTGAGTCCTCATGGCGATCCTGGCGGCGTGGTCGGCTATGCGCTCCATGGCCTTGGCCGCCTGCAGGTAGAACGACGCCTCCGTGAGGCTGACGCCCATCTTCCTGGCCAGCACCGGATCCCGCACCATCATGCTCTGCTGCTTGGAGATGAACCAGTAGAGCCGGTCCACCTCGTCGTCCCTCGTGACCACGTCGCCGGCCAGCTCCGGGTTGCCCTCCGCCAGCGCCTCCATGGCATCCGCGTGCATCGAGCGTGACATGAGGTGCATCCGCTTGAGGATCTTTCGCATGTCCAGATGTGAGTGGTCGGCGACATCCTGGATGGTTATCGAGACGCCACTCTCGTCGACGATCTGGGGGCCGATGACCCTCCTCGTGAAGTCCCTCACAGCCTTCCTGATGTCCGGCTGGATCCTGGTCTTCGACCTGATGACCATCTCGAAGTAGCCGGTGATGTAGAGGCCGATGAGCTTCCTAAGGAAGTGATGAGGGGTCTCGTCGTCCTCTACGAAGACCTCGACCTTGGCTGTGGGTCTCCTGCCTCCCAGCGTGGGGTCGATGGACAACAGCCCGCTGTTGTCGATGGTGATCGCAACTGGGTCGCCCTCCTTCAGCTTCGACGATGTGACCCAGTACTTCGGCAAGGAGACTGTGTAAGTCGAACCTCCGGTCTTCTGGAGCTTCCTGGTTTCCATCTTCTACGCACTCCCCTGGACCGGCACTTCCGGCCCACGCATTCTACATAGCATGTCAGGTTATTAGTCGGTTTCTATATAGTCTCCATACTAGCCCTGTCGGATATGTCTTCTCCGACGAGGCCAGCATGGTATGGCCTACCCCTAAATAGTCACGGCGAAAGGTCAATATATACGGCGTTTAATAGAGGGGGTCGAAAGGAGTGACAACGGACATGTGCAACGAGCGTTGCGATGTCGAGGTCGATTTGGACATCGAGAAGCTCTTCGATGACGACCTCGTAGAGAATCGCTGGCTAGACTTCAAAGACAAGTAAGAAGTAAGCGAGAACGGAAACAGAGCGAACAAACCCTTTAGACCAGCACCCCACCGCCCTAACAAGACCGTGGGGATGCCACATGACTTTTATCGAACCTACGCGGTGCAGCATACGGCATGGACGCGGAGGGGTTCCTCAAGGCGCTGGACGAGTCGATGGCTGCCGCCATCGGAAGAGAGGGCAGGGCGGCGGTCGCATACTCTGGAGGGGTCGACAGCGCCCTGGTGGCGCACTTCGCGGCCGGGCACTGCGATGTGGTCCTCTACACATGCGGGACTGATGGCTCTCCCGACCTGAAGGAGGCCGGACGGACGGCGCAGGGTCTTCGCAGGAACGTCATCGTGCTGGAGGAGAGCGATGTGGAGCGCCTCGTGGCAGAGGCGGCAAGCATCCTCGGGACGACGGCCCCGATGACCATCTCATACACCATTCCCGTACTCTCGGTGCTGGAGGCCTCGGAGGAGAACCTGGTCCTCGTGGGCAGCGGTGCCGACGAGCTGTTCGGAGGCTATGCGAAGTACGCCGCCATGGCAGACCCTTCGGCCGCCATGCGGGCGGACCTGGACAAGATGATTGTCGAGACGGAGAGGCTCAAGGCACACGCCAGACGGTCGGGCAGGAGGCTCGAGGCCCCGTTCACTGGACAGTCCATGGTGGATTTCGCCCTGGGAGTCCCTGTCGGCCACAAGCTCGGGCCGGACGGCAGGAAGCTCGTCCTCAGGGAGGCGGCCAAGAGGCTCGGGCTGGAGGCACACGACCGTCCCAAGAAGGCGGCGCAGTACAGCTCCGGGGTGCTGAAGGCCATGGAGCGAATGGCGAAGCGGGAGGGGAAGACCCTCGGCGAGTGGACCGCTGGCCTCGCCCCCCGCGCAAGTCCTTAATACCGAACCCCTGTTCTCCCTCCGATGTCCTACTCCGAGCTCACCGGCTGGATGTTCAACCTCGAGAGGTTCGGCATCAAGCTCGGGCTAGAGAACATGACCGAGTTCCTCGGCCGCATAGGCGACCCTCACCGCGACTTCAGGTCCGTGCACGTCACCGGCACGAACGGGAAGGGATCCACGTGCGCCTTCGCCGAGCGCATCCTCAGGGAGAGCGGGCTGAAGGTCGGCCTCTACACGTCACCGCACCTCGTCGACTTCAGAGAGAGGATAAGGGTCGACGGGGAGGACATACCCGAGGCGGATGTGGTGAGGATCGGCTCAGAGCTGAAGGGCGAGATGGAGGCCATGGCCCGGGAGAGCACCGAGAAGCAGCTGACGTTCTTCGAGTTCACGACCGGGCTGGCCTTCAGGTACTTCAGCGAGCAGGAGGTCGACATCGCCGTCGTCGAGGTCGGCATGGGAGGAAGGCTTGACGCGACCAACGTGGTCTCCCCCGAGGTGACCGCGATCACCAGGATCGGCCTCGAGCACACGAACTACCTGGGTTCCACCATCCAGGAGATAGCTCGCGAGAAGGCCGGCATCGTCAAGGACGGCGTGGAGCTTGTCACGTGCGAGCGCGGGGGCGAGGCGCTTGCTGTCATAGAAGGGGTCTGCAGGAGGAAGAGCGCCCCGGTCCGAAGGATCGACAGAGACTTCAGGGTCGTGGGGGTCGCCCAGAGCCTGGAGGGGACCACCTTCAGCTACGAAGGGGAGAGGAGACACGACGGCCTCAGGACCAGACTGCTCGGCGAATACCAGGCTGACAACGCGGCCACGGCCATCGCCATCGTCGAGGCCCTGGGGAGGAGGGGCATCGGCGCATCGGACGAGCACATCGCATCTGGCATCGCGGGTACGGTCTGGCCAGGCAGGCTCGACGTCGTCTCAAGGGACCCGTTCCTCATGTTCGACGGGAGCCACAACCCGGACGGCGTGGGAAGGACGGTCCAGGTGTTGAAGGACCTCAGGGTGGTGCCCCTCACCTACGTCCTGGCCTGCATGGACGACAAGGACGCCGCGGGCATAGTGGCCGCGATTGCCCCGACCGCGGCGAAGGTCATAGTCACCCAGGTGGACTTCAAGCGGGCTCTAGCCGCGGACAAGCTCGCCGAGGTCGCCCGCGCAGGGGTCAATGCACCCGTGGAGGTCGTCCCCAAGGCTAGCGACGCCTTAGAGAAGGCGCTCGCGGCAACGGAAGGGAGGGGCGTCTGCGCCATAGGTTCGCTGTACCTGGTCGGTGAGGCCATGAAATGGCGGAGCCAAGCTGTGTCCCGAGCCGCGCACAAGGTATAAATGGCCCCTGTGTATTGAGGCTCTCCACCGATGCGATGGTAGTGTAGATTGGTTATCACTTGAGCTTGCCAAGCTCAAAACTCGGGTTCAAATCCCGACCATCGCACTCGCCTTCTCGCCCCCGTGCATGAATCAGCGTCGATCGTTCTGTTGCTGGTGCTCGTTCCTCAACATGACGGCGAGATTCCTGGGGAGCAACGCGGGGTCGACGCCGGCTCTCCGCAGTTTTCGGCCCATCGTCTTCGCCTTCTCTCCTCTGAACGCTCCCTTGAGGAGGTACGATGTCTCTGCCTCCGAGAATGACACGCCATCCTTCCTGCGCTCCAGGACCCCGCCGTTGTACGGGCACACCAGCTGGCACTTCATGCATCCCAAGAGGGAGTTGTGCCACGACGGTGATATCCACCGCGGGAAGGGCCTGTCGGCGGTGCGCTCGTTGAATCGGGTCAGGCACTTCTCCGCTCTGACGAGGAACCTGTCACCACACACCGCGCCCGTTGGGCATGCCTTGACGCACGCCCTGCAGGTCCTGCACTTGGGCAGCGCCATTGGCGGCACAAGCCCTTCGCCGTCGGGCTCGATGCTCGTGTATATCGCCCCGAGCCGATGGAAGCTGCCGTTGCCCTCCACATATGTGATGTTGTTCCGGCCGTAGCGGACGATGCCGCTCCTCGCGCTCAGAAGCTTCAGAGGGAGCACCGCCTTGGCGATGTAGCAGTCTCGGCCAGCGAACTCCCTCACAGTCCCGCGCACGGCAGACATGGATTCCCAGTAGTCATGGTAGGTCGGCGGGACGACCAGTTCGACCGTCCCTCCCTTCCATGCGAATCCGACCGTGAGAGGAAGCGACGGCCTCGAGTATACCAGCACCGATTTCGCCTTCCTCACATCCTTGGGCAGCGGGTGGTCCACGTACCTCCTGATCCACTCCTTGTAGAGGCCGTCGTCCACGGCGCCCTCTCTGTGCAGGGCACGGACATCCTCCCTGACGGATTCCACATCCTCCAGCGACACCAGCCTGGCTCGAATGCCCTTCCGTGCCAGCTCCGTCAGCAGCTCAGCGCCCTCCATCGCCGCATCCTCGGTAGCGTATCAGCAGGGGACGAGATAAACCCCCTGCGGACCCTGCGACGGCCCAACTAGGATTATGCAGGAGCAGCGATATCAGGGGCGGGGAAGAGCATGATGAAGGACATTGGGAGCGCCTTAAGACGGATGGACGGCCCGATCAAGGCATGGATGAAGGCATACGATATCCCCGGCATGTGCCTCTCGGTGACGGACTCGAAGGCGACCGTCCGGACATCGACCTACGGCTTCTCCGACGTCGCAGCGAAGCGGAAGGTGAAGGACCAGACCCTGTTCCAGATCGGGTCCATCAGCAAGTCGTTCACGTCCATCTGCGCCCTCCAGCTAGCGGACGAGGGACTGCTCGATATCAGGCGCCCCGTGAAGGACTATGTCCCCTGGTTCGAGGTGCGGTCCAGGTTCGGCCCCATCACCCTCCACCACCTCATGACCCACACCGCTGGACTCGTCGTGGGGACCGAGTCACTCATACACGCCACGCCCGAGGTCTACGCCCTCAGGGACACGGACACGTCGGCTCCGCCGGGCGAGCACTTCCACTACTCCAACGTCGGGTACAAGACCGTAGGGCTTGCCGTCGAGAGCGTGACTGGCAAGAGCATCGCAGAC